>DASWLF010000064.1:0-5463 GCA_036396255.1 Desulfobaccales bacterium | reverse complement strand
GCCAAGCCATATCAACTATGACCATGACTGACACACCATCCGAAGTCATCTGGGTCAGCGGGCCGGTGATTAAGTCCACGGGCGGCCAGGTCCTCGCCATGTACGAGATGGTGGAGGTGGGGCCGGAGCGTCTCATCGGAGAGGTCATCGCCCTGGACGGCGAGGTGGCCACCCTCCAGGTCTATGAAGACACGGCCGGCATCCGTCCAGGCGATGAGGTGGCGGGCCAGGGCGCGCCGCTCTCGGTGGAGATCGGGCCGGGCCTGGTGGGGCAGATTTTCGACGGCATCCAGCGGCCCCTGAAGTTCTTGCGGGAGCAGCGCGGCGCTTTCATCTCCCGGGGCTTGCTGGCCACGGCCCTGGACCGGGACCGGGCCTGGCCCTTCACCCCCCTTCTGAAAGTGGGGGACCGGGTGAGCGGCGGCGACATCCTGGGCGCGGTGCCGGAGACCCCGGCCATGGAGCACCGGGTCCTGGCGCCGCCGGGGGTGGCGGGAGAGATCACCTTCATGGCGCCGCCGGGGGACTACACCCTGAAGGACGTGGTAGCCCGGATCAAAGGCCCCAAAGGCAAGGAGACGGAGCTCTACCTGTGGCACCGCTGGCCGGTGCGGCGGGGCAGGCCCTACCGGCAGCGCCTGCTGCCCGGGGAGCCCCTGGTCACGGGGCAGCGGGTGTTGGACGCCCTGTTCCCCCTGGCCAAGGGCGGCGCCGCGGCCATCCCCGGGGGCTTCGGCACCGGCAAGACCGTCACCCAGCACCAGTTGTCCAAGTGGTGCGAAGCCGACCTCATCGTCTACGTGGGCTGCGGCGAGCGGGGCAATGAGATGACCGGGATCCTCTCGGAACTGCCCACCCTCACCGACCCCCGCACCGGGCACGCGCTGCTGGAGCGCACCATCCTCATCGCCAACACCTCCAACATGCCGGTGGCGGCCCGGGAGGCCTCCATCTACACCGGCATCACCCTGGCCGAGGCTTTCCGGGACATGGGCTACGCGGTGGCCTTGATGGCGGATTCCACCTCCCGCTGGGCCGAGGCCCTGCGGGAAATTTCCGGGCGCCTGGAGGAGATGCCGGCGGAGGAGGGCTTCCCGGCGTATCTGGCTACCCGGTTGGCGGAGTTCTACGAGCGGGCCGGGGCGGTGGTCACCTTGAGCGGCGCTCAAGGCTCGGTGTCGGTCATCGGCGCGGTGTCGCCGCCGGGGGGCGATTTCTCGGAGCCCGTGACCCAGCAGACCAAGCGGTTCGTGCGCACCTTCTGGGGCCTGGACAAGGAGCTGGCCGCGGCCCGCTACTTCCCGGCCATCAACCCCATCGACAGCTACAGCGAATACGCCGACCTGGTGCAGGCATGGTGGGCGGAGCACGTCGACCCCCAGTGGCTGGCCATGCGGGCCGAAACCCTGAAGCTGCTCCAGGAAGATTACCAGTTGCAGCGCATCGTCAAGATCATCGGCGAGGAAGCCCTCCCCGACGCCCAGCGCCTGACGTTGGAGGCGGCCCGCTGGCTCAAGGAGGGCTTCCTGCAGCAGAGCGCCTTCGACCCGGTGGACATGTTCTGCACCCCGGCCAAGCAGATGAAGATGTTGAAGCTCATCCTGGAAGTTTACCATAAGGCCCGGGAGGTCTTGGAGAAAGGGGTGCCATTTTACCTGATCCGGGAGATTGAGGAGCTGCCTGATCTCATCCGCATGAAGTCCACCATTAAGGACGATGAACTGGAGAAATTTGACCAGCTGGAGCAGACGTTGACGGCGCGCCTGGAGGCGTTGGTCAGCTAAAGGTTTTCGGTTTTCGGTTTCCGGTTTTCGGTAAAAGAAAGAGAGAAAAATAAATGGAAGCGGTCTATAAATCAAGATCTTATCAGGACTTAGACATTTGGAAGTTATCAATTGGTTTTGTTAAACAAATCTATCAATTAACCCAGAAATTTCCGAAAACAGAGATCTATGGACTGACTAATCAGATCAGAAGAGCGGCAATATCTATTCCATCCAATATTGCCGAAGGACAGGGAAGAAATTCTGCCCGAGAGTTTCGTCAATTTTTGGCCATAGCCTTAGGGTCAATCGCAGAAGTAGAGACCCAATTGATTATTGCCAGAGAAATAGCTTACTTAACCCAAGAAGAGTTAGTAACTTTACTTGCCACCCTCGACCGGATGAGAAAGATGGCCAAAGGTCTCGCCAAGAGCATAAAGTAATGGGCTTTTCACCGAAAACCGAAAACCGAAAACCGAAAACCGGTATTTAATGGAAACCGAAAACCGAAAACCGGAAACCGTCTCCCCCTCGGGCCGGGAATACCTGGGCCTGAAGAGCATCATCGGGCCCCTGCTGGTGGTGGCGGGGGTCAAGGGGGTGGGTTTTGACGAGAGTGTCGAGGTCACCGCCCCCGACGGCTCCCGCCAGACGGGCCGGGTCCTGGCCGTGGGCCGGGGCCAGGCGGTCATCGAACTCTTCGGCGAGACCGGGGGCCTGTCGCTGGCCGAGACCCGGGTGCGCTTCACCGGCTCGCCCCTGACGGTGCCGGTGTCCACCGATCTGTTGGGGCGCGTCCTGAACGGCCTGGGCCAGCCCCTGGACGGCGGCCCCCTGCCGGTGGGCCAGGCGACCCGCAACATCAACGGCCAGCCCATCAACCCCACGGCCCGCACCTATCCCCAGGAGTTCATCCAGACGGGGATTTCCGCCATCGACGGCATGAACACCCTGGTCAGGGGCCAGAAGCTGCCCATCTTCGCCATGAGCGGCCTGCCGCACCACGAGCTGGCGGCCCAAATCGTGCGCCAGGCCAGGATCCTGGGGGAGGAGGAGGGGGCGGGAGAGGGGGCGGGAGAGCGCTTCGCCATCGTCTTCGCGGCCATGGGGGTGCAGCACGACGTGGCCAACCTCTTCCGCCAGTCCTTCGAGGCCAGCGGGGTGCTGAACAATGTGGTCATGTTCCTGAACCTGGCGGACGACCCGGCCATCGAGCGCCTCATCACCCCCCGGCTGGCGCTGACGGTGGCGGAGTTCCTGGCCTTCGATAAAGACCACCACGTCCTGGCCATCCTGACGGACATGACCAACTACTGCGAGGCCCTGCGGGAAGTGGCCAGCTCCAAGGGCGAGGTGCCGTCCCGCAAGGGCTACCCGGGCTACCTCTACAGCGATCTGGCGTCCATCTACGAGCGGGCCGGGAAGATCGAGGGCAGCCAGGGCTCCATCACCCAGCTGCCCATGCTCACCATGCCCAACGACGACATCACCCACCCCATCCCGGACCTCACCGGCTACATCACCGAGGGGCAGATCGTCCTGGACCGGGGCCTGCACCAGCGGGGGATCTACCCGCCCATCAACGTGCTGCCGTCGCTCTCCCGGCTGATGAGCGACGGCATCGGTGAGAGACGCACCCGGGAGGACCACGCCCATGTGTCCTCCCAGCTTTATGCGGCCTACGACCACGCCCGGCGCCTCCAGGCCCTGGCCGCCATCATCGGGGAGGACAGCCTCTCCAAGGGCGACCGCCAGGTGCTGGCCTTCGGCCGGGCCTTTGAGGAACAATTCATCCGCCAGGGACCGGGGGAAAACCGCAGCATCATCCAGACCCTAAACCTGGCCTGGCAGGTGCTCCAGGAACTGCCCCGGAGCGACCTGACCCGGGTGACGGCAGAGGAGATGGAGAAGTATGGACGGGTTGGGGGAGGGGGCTAAGGGCTTTCCACAGGCGAGACGCCTGTGCCACTAAGCCCTTAGCCCCCTCCCCCCATGAACCATCTGGTAAAAATTATGGCGCGTTTAACTCTATCAACCACCAAGGGCAATCTACTCCGGGTAAAGGACGAGGAGGTCCTGGCGGCGGAGGCCCTCACCTTTCTGGAGGAAAAGCGCGACCTGCTGCTGGGGGAGCTGCTGCGGCTGCAAGGCCAGGCGGTCAGGTTCCGGCGCCAGGTGGAGCGGTCCCTGGAGGCGGCCTACGCCCAGCTCACCGAAGGCCTGGTGACCCTGGGCAACGAGGCCGTGGGACGGGCCGCCCTGGGGGTGAAGAGCGGCGACCGGGTGGCCTTGCGGGACCGGGCCTTTTTGGGGATGCCCATGCCGGTGGTGGAGTTTCACCCCGGGGAGCAGCGGCCCCAGTTCAGCTTCGGCGGCACCGTGGGGGCCCTGGACCGCTGCGCCCTGGCGGTCAAGGAGGCGCTGGCCTCCGTGGCCGAGCTGGCCGAAGTGGAAGCCATCCTGTGGCGCCTGGCCGAGGAGTTGCAGCGCACCGTTCGGCGCACCAACGCCCTGAATTACCTGATTCTCCCCACCTATCAAGAAACCATTCATTACCTGGAGGGCGCCCTGGAGGAGCGGGAGCGGGAGGGGCTCTTCCATCTCAAGCGGGCCAAGGCCCGCCAGGCGAAAGGGGGTTGAAGGTGGCGGCCATAAAGAAAATTCTGGTGCCCGTTGACGGCTCGGCTGCGTCCCTGAAGGCGCACCGCCTGGCCCTGGAGAGCGCCCAAGCCTTCGGGGCCGAAGTGATTTTGCTTTACGTGGTGGATTCTTCGGCGCTGGACGAGATCTCCCGCCTCTCGGGCCGGGAGCGGCCGCGCCTGTTGAACGAGATGCAGGAGTCCGGCATGAAACTCCTCGTGTCCCTGAGCCGGGAAGCGGAAAAGCGGGGGCTGGCGGCCCGGGTGGACATACAAACCGGCATGCCCGACGAGGTCATCATGGATGAGGCCAACCGGCACCAGGTGGGCCTCATCGTCATGGGCAAGATCGGCCGCAAGGGACACCGGCGCTCGCTGCTGGGCTCGGTGACGGAGCGGGTCCTGGAGGCCTCGGACATCCCGGTGCTGGTGGTGAGCCCGGCCGGGGAATAAGGTCTCCAGGGTGATGGCGGCACCCGGCCCGCATGGTCCACCGCGTCTCTGGCGCTTAGTACACGATTTCATAAATATGATGACGTATTTTGCCATCCCCCCTCACCCCAGCCCTCTCCCCCCGCCAGCGGGGGGAGAGGGAGTAAATTATTTCGCCAGAACCGGAGCATCAAAGGTTCAATCATTTTCCCTCTCCCCCAATGGGGGAGAGGGTCAGGGGGAGGGGGAATCAATCTATTTCCTCCTCAATTAAAAATACGTTAGCGGATTTATGAAATGTTGCACTAAGGAAGCTGCTCAGTGGTGCCAGATGAGCATTGCCCCTGAGGGGCGGTGGTTAACCGGAAAACTAAAAACTCGAAACTCGAAACTAAAACTTCAAACTTGCTTTTCTCTTGCATTGTTGTTCTTTGGTATTAACATTAAACGAGTTACTGGTTGGGCGGGTCCATACTAATACCCGCGGCGCCAGACCATCTCCAAGGAGGGCTAGATCATGTCGAGCACCAACGTGGCCAGAGTAACCGATATTATTGCCGAGTCCCCGAAGGGCTTCGAAGAGGCGATCAAGGTGGGCTTCGCCCGGGCGGTCAAGACCTTGCGGGGCA
>DASWLF010000063.1:0-1589 GCA_036396255.1 Desulfobaccales bacterium | reverse complement strand
ATATTCAAAGGCCGGTTCCAGAACTGCACCCCCCTTACGAATTTTTTACTAACCGCCGATGATTGGAGAGTATGGGACCTATGACCTCGCCCTCCCTGGCAATTGGCGCCAGCGTGGTTTTGGAGGCCAGGGATTTGCAGCAGCTGCTGGACGCCCTGGCCGCTAAGGGCTACCGGCTGGTGGGGCCCACCCTGCGCCGCGGTGAACTCATTTATGGCGAGCTGGAGGCGGTGGCCGATCTCCCGGTGGGCTGGAGCGACGAGCAGGAGGGCGGCGCCTTCCGCCTGAAGCCGCGGCCAGACCAGGCCCTCTTCGGCTACGGGGTGGGCCAGCAGTCCTGGAAACAGTTCCTCTTCCCGCCGCGCCAGCAGCTCTGGCAGGCCCGCCGTCAGGGAAGCGACTGGCAAATCATTCCGGCGGCCGAGGAGGCTCCCCGGTTTGCCTTCATCGGAGTCCATTCCTGCGACCTCCATGCCATGGAGGTGCAGGACCGGGTTTTCCTCAAGGGCAAACACGTGGACCCTGGCTACAAAGCCCGCCGGGAAAACGCCTTCATCGTGGCGGTGAACTGCGGCGGCGGCTCCTGCGGCACCTGTTTCTGCGTCTCCATGGGCACCGGCCCCAAGGCCACCTTCGGCTTTGACCTGGCCCTGACGGAAGTGCTGGAAACCGGGGCCCATTACCTGGTGACGGAAATCGGCAGCCCCCGGGGAGCCGAGGTCCTGCGGCAAGTCTCCCACCGCCTGGCCGGCAAGGAGGAGATGGAGGCCGCGGCCCGGGTGGTGGCGGAGACCGCCCGCCACATGGGCCGGGTGCTGGACCCCAAGGGGATCAAGGAACTGCTCTACCGCAACTACGAACATCCCCGCTGGGATGAGGTTGCGGCCCGGTGTCTCACCTGCGGCAACTGCACCGCGGTGTGCCCCACCTGTTTTTGCCACACCACGGAAGACGGGACGGACGTGGCCGGGAGCCAGGCGGAACGCCGGCGGCGCCTGGACGTCTGCTTCACCGTGGATTTCTCCTACTTGCATGGCGGCAGCATCCGGGCCACCCCCAGGTCCCGCTACCGCCAGTGGCTGACCCACAAGCTGGCCACCTGGATGGACCAGTTCGGCTGCCTGGGATGCATCGGCTGCGGCCGGTGCATCACCTGGTGTCCCGTGGCCATCGACCTCACGGAAGAAGTCCGGGCCATCCGGGAAACCGAAGCATCCCCCAAGGAGAAGGACCATGGAAACGATTGAGCCCCTGCTGGCGGCGCACCCCTTTTTCCAGGGCCTGGACCGGCGCCATCTCCAGGAGGTCGCCCACTGCGCCTCCCGGGTCAGTTTCGGTGCCGGCCAGTTTCTCTGCCGGGCCGAAGAGGAAGCCAAACGGTTTTTCCTGATTCATCATGGCCGGGTGGCGGTGGAGATCTTCAGCGCCCGGAGGGGTCCCGTCGCCATTCAGACCTTGAGCGAAGGGGACGTGCTGGGCTGGCTCTGGTTCATCAAGCCCTATCACTGGCACTTTGACGCCCGGGCCCTGGAAATCACCCGGGTCATCAGCTTAGAGGTGCAATGCCTCCTCAACAAATGCGAAACCAA
>DASWLF010000062.1:0-3034 GCA_036396255.1 Desulfobaccales bacterium | reverse complement strand
TATAATTAAACAGTGTGAGGTGGACAGTAATTAATTACTAAACAGGGAGGTCCAAATGGCTAACCTACCTGGTCCACAACCAGACATAAAGTACTACCCCGTCTGAAAGTCAGGTTTAGTAAACGTTCATGGAAACAAAATGAAATCAAGAGGCTAGTTGAGAAAAGACGGCACTGTTTCAGAGCACACTCATACTTACGATTGACTAAGTTGCGGGAATCGGTTTGAAATTAATCAAGACAGAAAAGCGGTCTGACTCGTCATTGAAGCGCCCGGGGTATTTCCTGTTTCTTTTAACCGAAAACTGAAAACCGGAAACCCAAAACGGTCTTATGGGTGAACCTGTCAAGATCCTGAACGGCGGCAACTCCATCCGGCCCCAGAAGCGCATTTTTCTGGGATTGCTGGTGGTTACCTGCCTGCTCCTGACCGTTATCCTGGGAATCCTCTGGTACGTCCCCTATGTGGGCCTTACCAACCTGCACCCCGATCTGCCCCTGATCCTGGGGGTCATCTTTGGCGTCCTGTTGTTGGTGGTGGGGGGCGGCCTGATCCTCCTGGCCCTGACGGTGGTCCTGGGCCGGGACCTCTTCTTTTCCCGGAAACTCCGGGGGGTGGTGATCAAGCTGCTGCTGCCCCTCATGAGCGGCGTGGGCAAGCTCTGCGGCGTCTCCAAGGACCGGGTGCGCCATTCCTTCATCGAAATCAACAATCAGCTGGTCCTGGCCCAGCATCCCCGCACCACCCCGGACAAGCTGTTGCTGCTGATGCCCCACTGCCTCCAGTTCCACGAATGCGAGTTCCGCATCACCGGCAGCACGGTGCATTGCCAGCGCTGCGGCCAATGCCCCATCACCGGCCTGGTGGAGCTCTCCGAGAAGTACGGGGTGGGTCTGGCGGTGGCCACCGGCGGCACCCTGGCCCGGCGCATCGTGGTGGAGCGGCGCCCCAAGCTGATCATCGCGGTGGCCTGCGAGCGCGACCTCTCCAGCGGCATTCAGGACAGCTACCCCCTGCCGATTTTCGGGATCATCAACCACCGGCCCCACGGCCCCTGCTACGATACCCTGGTGGACCTGGAAAGGGTGGAAGAAGCCCTGCAAACGTTCCTGGTGCCCTCCGCCCAGCCAGCCCGCAAGGCTTCCCCCGGTGGCCAACCCGCCTAAATCGCCAAAACTTCCCGGGGCCCGGGACCTGGCCCTGGATATTCTAAGCGCGGCCCGCAGGCAAGAGCGCTCGGTGGAAGACCTCCTGGCCGAGGTCTTGCGGCGCCACCGCGGCCTGCCCCGGGCGGAGCGGGCCCTGCTGCTGGAGCTGGTCCAGGGGGTGAAGCGCTGGGAAATCAGGCTCGATTATTTCCTGGCCCGGGTTTCTGACCCGCCCTTGAAAAAACTGCACCCCCTGGTGCACCAGATTCTGCGCCTGGGGGCCTACCAGATATTGATGCTGGATAAGGTGCCGGCCCGGGCCGCGGTGTACGAGGCCGGCGCTTTCCCTCTATCTCACCATTACCGGGCGGTGCTGGCCTGGGGTTCATAGGCCGCAGACTCACAAAGAATCTGCTCGCAAAGGGGGGGGTATGCCAACAATTTAGAGGAAATTACTTTTTCAGCGAAATTTGTGCTATCATGCCTTCCACAAGACAATTTAATTATAAAAAAAGGGGCTTTCCGGGTTTATACCCGGAAAGAGGTATCCCCAAAACCATTTTTGACTGCGGTGGCCAGGATTGCCGCATAATCTCGGTTAGGGAGACCAAGGACGAGGGGCGTCAACCGCCACGTGGAGGTAAGGAAGATGTTAAGTAAAGGTCTTTTTAAAAAGCCAGTGCTCTGGGGATTAATGGTGGCGTTGATTTTGACCTTGCCGCCGCCCGGACCGGGGAGGTGCGATTCCCTCCATCTAGCCCGAGCGGCGGGACCGGGATATGACACAATCCCCCAGGCCCCGCCGCCTACGCCCCCGCCGCCTCCGCCCCCTCCGCCGGCCCCGCCCCCTCCCCCGGCAAGCCTCCAGATGCCGGGACCGCCGCCGGAAATCCGCCAGATCCAGGGCCCCGAGGAACTTCGCAAAGTCGCTCCTCCTGCTGATGTAAGGACACCTTCTAAAGAGCCTGCTAAAACCGCAGCCACCCCTGAATTGGCCGTGGTCACCGTGGGGGTGAGCAATTCCACCCCCAAGGTGGGGGAGCGGGTCACGATCAACGCGCCGCTCCGCAACTCCGGGACTGCCACCATCAAGGGGGTCAAGGTGCGATTTTTCGCGGGAGACCGCCAGGTGGGGGAACGAACTATTGACCTGCCCCCCGGCAGATCCGACGCCGGGGCCACTTTTATCCCGGACTCCTCGGGGGCTCTCCAGCTAAAAGTCACCCTGGACCGCGATTCCGCCACCGCGACCCGGACTCTGAAGGTGCAGGGCGAAGGGCGGGTAGTGGCCAAAGCCAAAACGGACCCTGAGCGACCCGGCAGCGGCGAATCCGATAAGGGGGCGGTGCCGCCCCAGCCGGTAGCGCCGCCGCCCCCCCGGGTAACCGTGCCGTCGCCGCCGCCCTCGGGGCCGCGGGATGGGCTCCCCCCGCCGGCGCCCCGGGTGAGCGCGCCGCCCCCGGCTACCGCCGCGAGGGCCGTGTCAGCCCCGGCATCCCGGGCCACCCTGGCGGAAGCCCGGGGTAAACCCCCAGACGACTCCGGCCAAGCGACCCTGCCGCCCCAGCGGATTCCCTTTGAAAAACCGGAGCAGATAAAGAATGGCACGGAGCGGCCCGGCTGGACCGGGGGCCCCCCGGGCTCGCGGCCCGGCTCCCCGCCGGGATACGGCCCCCCGGGGCGACAGGACCCCACCGGTGGAGAGGCCGATAAACACAAGCCCAAAGGCGTCCCAGACACCACCCCCTGGGGCAGCGGCGGTATGGGCAAACCTGACCTGGGCGACGGCATCGAAGGAGTGGGTGAGCCGGGGGACATGCCCAAAAAAGACTATGGGAGTGGGTTCCCCGACTGGCGCCAGTTACCCGGTCAAAAGACCACCGGCC
>DASWLF010000061.1:0-1681 GCA_036396255.1 Desulfobaccales bacterium | reverse complement strand
AGGGTTGCCGGGGGTTTGGCCCCCCTTGCCGCCGGCGGGCCCGCCGGATCATGGCCGGGGCCAGGTCCAGACCCCAAAGGTCCAGGTCCGGGCGCCGCTGGGCCAGGTACCCCAGGAGATACCCCGGGCCGGTGCCCACATCCAGCACCCGGGCCCCGGTGGGGAGAAAGGCGGCCAGGTCGGCGTTGATGCGCCGGTAGATCATGCCCAGCAGGGAACTCCGGGCCATCCAGGCATACAGCCAGGGCGGCGGTTCCAGATGCTTAACCCGGAAAATGGAAGTCAAAGTCGTCGGGGTTCTTACCCGCCAGCCGCCACCCCAGGTTCAACAGTACCCGGTGCCAGCCGGTATAGACCACCGCGGTCCCCAGAATGCAGAGAAGCATGACCCAGCCTTCGCTCATGGCCGCCAGATAAAGGAGGATGAATATGACGGCCAACCCCACCACCAGGAGCACTATCTCAGGCAGATATTTTTTCATGGCTTAATTTAATCATATTTTAAGGGTTGTCACTATTCGGAGGAGGCCCGCTTCGCCTGAACCCTTGTAGGGGCGGGTTTTAAACCCGCCCCTACGAAGGACGGAGAGTTTTGCCAGGTTTTGGCGGCGGGGGGTGTCAAGGGACGATAGGAAAGTCGGCCTCAGATGAGGCCGGCCCCCAGAGCCACGGCGATGGCGAACAGCATCAGGGCCACCATGACCTGGATAAAACGCAGGGTTATTTTTTTAACCAGGAGGTTGCCCAGGAAGGCACCGGCGAACGCGGCCACCGCTGCGGCCGCCAGCAGCAGGTTGGTTTCCTCCAGCTTTAGCAGGTGGAAGTTGACGCTGTAAACCAGGATGCGGGGTATATCCACCATGAGGGAGAGCACCACTCCGGTGGCAATGAAGCTCTCCTTGGTGAGCCCGGCTTTGATCAGAAAGGCGCTGCGCAGGGCCCCCTGGTGCCCCGAGAGGCCACCGAAAAAGCCGCTCAGAATCCCCCCCAGGGGGAGGTATTTCCGGTCAAAGGAAATCTTTTCAAATTGCGGCGCCAGTTCGAAGAGGGCGAAGAAGACCATGAGAAAGGCCACCACCAGCTTCACCGGCATGACGTATAGTTCCAGGCCCAGGAAACGGTAGTCCAGCAAGGGCTGCAGGTGGGAGAGCCACAGGAGCACCTGGGCGCCCAGAAGGGCGGCGGCAATGGCCGGCAGGCCCAACCGCCACAGCGCTGCCCGGTCGGCGTGTCGGCCCAACAGGGCCAGCTTGAACAGATTGTTGAGGAAGTGGACGATGGCGGTGAGGGCGATGGCGATGTCGATGGGGAAAAAGACGGCCATCACCGGCAGCAGCAGGGTGCCCAGCCCAAAGCCGGAAAACAGGGTCAGGCCCGAAGCCAGGAACGCGGCCAGACAGATGACGAGGTAGCTCATAATAGCTATCAGCAGTCAGCTTTCAGCAAAGACTGATGATGGGGGAAGCCAACCAAATGTAGGGTGGGCACGGCCCACCGTACCTTCTGGCCCCCTCCCCCAAGTCAATTTTTCCCGCCCTCACCGGAAGTGGCAGGCGACCCAGTGCTCCGGGGCGGTCTCCCGGTATTCCGGCACGGAGTCCCGGCAGAGTGGCAGTTGGGCCTCGGGGCAGCGGGGATGAAAGGGGCAGCCCGGAAGCACGTGCACCGGGCTGGGGGGCTC
>DASWLF010000060.1:0-2688 GCA_036396255.1 Desulfobaccales bacterium | reverse complement strand
GGGGGATCAGGACTTCGCCCGGCAAATGGCCCGGAAAATCATGTCCTTTTACCACGAGAAAGACGGCCGGGGCTATTTTGTGGCCCCGGACCAATACTACGGCAACAACTGGGCCTGGCTGGGGCTGGCCCTGTACGCCGGGTGGACCAAGCCTTTTTAAAAATAGCCGAGGCTCTTTTGACGATCTTTAAATTTTGAGAAGAATTTAAGGGGAGGTTTTTAATTAGCGATAACCAGGCGGGCCACAACCGCCACTGCTCCATGGTAATTAACGAAATATTGCAGGGCTAAAACACTTATTCTGAGATCAGCAAGCGAATCTCCAACTCCCGCAGTTTCCGGGCCGCGTCCGCCAGGTCGGCGGTTTCGGCGGCGGCCAGGTTTTTCACCCCCGCGTCGGTGACCTGCCAGAGGTCGATGGGGGGGCCCAGGCCGTAGGCGCCCACCTCGATGGTCTCTTCAATCACCTTGTAAGCCAGGATGGCGGCCCGCTCCAGGTTGAGGGGTTGGCCCAGGTATTTTCGCAGGAGGGCGTAGGCAAAGAGATCGCCGTTGCCCGCCACAAAGGGGCGGTCCGGGATCCACTCGGGACTCCCCAGGGAAGAGATATGCAGAATCTCCGGTTTGTGAGGGAATTCGGCGAAAATAAAGTCGGCAAAATGCAACTGCAGGAGGCGGTCCGGGTCCGGCGGCAAAAACTGGGTGCGAAAGTCCAGTTGCATCAGCTCTGTGACGCATTGTTTCACCAGGTAGGCGATTTGGTCCCGCATATTGGCCAGGGAGGTGTCGGTGGGCAGGGTGCTGATGCGCTCTTCCACCCTTTGGACCAGGGCCAGCTCCCCCGCGGCGGCCCAGGCGGAGCGTTCGTTGAGCCGGTGGATCTTCTTTCCCGGGGTCCGCACTTCCCCAATGGTGATCTGGCCGTCCGAGGCCAGCACCAGACCGTCAGCTGCCGGAATCGCCAGGATCAAGGTCATGTTCTCCTCAGGTGCCAAAGTTTTCTGTCCCAGTGGCACTCTATCAAACATAACAAAAAATCTCGAATCATAAACCCCTAAATGCTTATCTCTAAGGGGGAAAATGTGTTATAAAAAACCTAATTGGCACCCGATGGACCAGGAATTACCCCACATCTATACGGTGAGCGGCCTCACCCGGGAGATCCGGGACCGCCTGGAGACCCATTTTTCCCTGGTGTGGGTCAGCGGTGAAGTCTCCAACCTGCGCCAGCCCCTGTCGGGGCATTATTATTTTACCCTGAAGGACGCCGGGGCCCAGCTGCGGGCGGTGCTCTTCAAGGGGAACCACCAGCATCTGCGCTTCAAGCCCCAGGAGGGGAGCCAGTTCCTGTGCCGGGGGCGCCTCACCGTCTATGAACCCCGGGGCGAGTACCAGCTGGTGGTGGATTACCTGGAGCCCCTGGGACTGGGGGCCCTGGCCCAGGCCTTCGAGGCCCTGAAGACCCGCCTGCAGGCCGAGGGGCTGTTCGACCCGGCCCTGAAAAAGCCCCTGCCTTTTCTGCCCCGGAAAATCGCCCTGGTCACCTCGCCCACCGGCGCCGCGGTGCGGGATTTTTTGCGCCTGGCGGGGCAGCGCTGCCCCAGGATGGAAATCCTCATCTACCCGGTGAAAGTCCAGGGGGCGGAGGCCGCGGGGGAGATTGCCCGGGCCCTGGACGATCTCAGCGCCTACCCGGGGGTGGAGGTCATCATCCTGGCCCGGGGCGGCGGCTCCCTGGAGGATTTGTGGCCCTTCAACGAGGAAGCGGTGGCCCGGGCCATTCACCGCTGCCGGGTGCCGGTGGTTTCCGCGGTGGGCCATGAAGTGGATGTCACCATCGCCGATTTTACCGCCGACGTGCGGGCCCCCACCCCCAGCGCCGCGGCGGAGCTGGTGGCGCCGGACCGGGCCGAACTTCAGCGGCGCCTGGAGCGCCGGGCCGCGGCCCTGGCCCGGGCCCTGAGCGGACGGCTGCAGACGGCCCGCCGCCACCTCCGGCTGCTGAGCCGGGGCTTGCCGGATATGCAACGCCGCCTGGTGGATTTGCGCCTCAGGACCGATGACCGGGCCGAGATTTTGCTTCGGCGCCTGAAGCGCCACCTGGACGGCCAGCGCCAGCAAGTGCGATTGAACAGCTCCCGCCTGGTGCTGCTGAGCCCCCGGCGGGCCATCGCCTCCTGCCGCCAACACCTGGAGCAGGCGGGGCAGAGACTGCTGGGCAACTGGCGCCGCACCCAGCAGACCCGCCGCCGGCACCTGGAATACTGCCGGAGCCACCTGGAAAAACTGAACCCCCTGGCCATCCTCCAGCGGGGCTACGCGGTGGCCACCCTGCTGCCCCAGGACACGGTGATCCGGGACGCCTTGCAAGTGCCCAGCGGCGCCACAGTTCGGGTGCGGGTGGCCCGGGGCCGCATGGACTGCGAAGTGACGGAAACGGGAGAGGTATAATTAGGGGGTAGGGGCCAGGGGTCAGGGTCCAAAATGAAGCGAAAGGTCATGAAGAGATGGAAACTGACCCCTGACCCCTGATCCCTGATCCCTGAGGAGACCCATGGCCAGGAAAAAGCAGGAAGAGCCGCCGGCAGAGCCAAGTTTCGAGGCCGCCCTGAAGCGACTGGAGGAAGTGCTGGATTCTCTGGAGCATGGGGACTTGCCCCTGGAGGAAGCCAGGCGCGCCTTTGAGGA
>DASWLF010000059.1:0-2195 GCA_036396255.1 Desulfobaccales bacterium | reverse complement strand
CATTCTGGGCACCGCGCTCACCGTGCTGATCTCCCTACAGTATCTCAAAGACTACGATAAGAACTTGGCGGAATACTACGCCCTGTTGCTCTTCGCCACCGTGGGCATGATGCTCATGGCCGCGGGGGCCCACCTGATCATGATCTTCCTGGGCCTGGAGATTATGTCCATCGCGGTCTATGTCCTGGCGGGGCTCTTCCGGGAAGACGCCCGCTCCAACGAGGCCGCCCTGAAGTACCTCATCCTGGGCTCCTTCGCCAGCGCTTTTCTGCTCTTCGGCATGGCCATGCTCTACGGCGCCGCGGGGGGCACCCTGTATCTGGACGACCTGGCCGGCAGGCTGGCCGGGGCCTCGGCCTTGCAGCCCCTGACTCTACTGTCCATCGCCCTGCTGGTGGTGGGCTTCGGCTTCAAAGTGGCCAGCGTCCCCTTTCACATGTGGACCCCGGACGTTTACGAAGGGGCCCCCACCTCGGTCACCGCCTTCATGGCGGTGGGGGTGAAGGCCGCGGCCTTCGCCGCCTTCGCCCGGGTCTTCTTTCTGGCCTTCCTGGCCATGAAGATGGACTGGAACATGCTCCTGTGGGTGTTGGCCGTGGCCACCATGACCGTGGGCAACGTCACCGCCATCGCCCAGACCAATATCAAGCGCATGCTGGCCTACTCCTCCATCGCCCACGCCGGCTACCTCCTGGTGGCCCTGGTGGCCGCCAACCAGTTGGGCGCGGTAAGCCTCTTGTACTACCTGCTGGCCTACACCTTGATGAACCTGGGGGCCTTCGGGGTGGTGATCCTGGTGGGGCGCAAGCGTGACAGCTACCTCAACATCTACGATTACTCCGGCCTGGGCTTCCAGCACCCGGCCCTGGCCGCGGCCATGGCCCTGTTCATGTTCGCCCTGGCCGGCATCCCGCCCACCATGGGGTTCGTGGGGAAATTCTACATCTTTTCCGCCGCGGTGAAGGCGGGCTACATCTGGCTGGCCATCCTGGGGGTGCTCAACTCCCTGGTGTCGGTGTTCTACTATCTCCGCATCACCGTGCTCATGTACATGAAACCGGCGGAGGCCGACCTGGGACCGGTGCTCTTCACCCCGGCCCAGACCGCGGTAGTGGCCGTCACCGCCTTCGGCGTCCTCTGGTTCGGCATCTTCCCCGGCTTCCTCTACGACCTGGCGGTGAACGCCGCCAAGATCTTTCCGGGCCTGTAACAGAAAGTTTGGGATAAAATTAAAAAGGCAGGGCCACAGGCCCTGCCTTTTTTTAGATAGCCGTAGGGCGGGAAAGCGAAGCGCATCCCGCCTTGAGCAATTGTGCTAAACTATAATCATGCCGCAATACATGCGCGCCTTTTTTCCAGGAGGCGCGTTTTTTTCACGGTTGCGCTCCTGGAACGCCGCCGGAAACTCTAGACCGAACCCATTGACAATCTACGTGCGTCATTCATGGCGGCCCGCCAACGCCGGCCATTCACGGTCGAGGCCATCGTTATTTTGCCCGCTCCCCTTCATTGTATCTGGACGCTGCCTTCCGGGGACGCGGATTTTTCCACCCGATGGCATGATATCAAGGCATGCTTTGCAATGCAAAAGGCGGGATGCGCTTCGCTTTCCCGCCCTACGGACCTACGGACCTACGGACCTTTTTTTCAGGCGGTTGGCCTTTTTGCGCAGGAGGTCGATTGTCCCACTTCCTTGTCAGCTTATTCAACAACTTTAAAGCAGTTTTAGGAACTCATCAACGGTCAGACCCGCATCGCGCACAATTCCTGCCAGAGTGTATGCATTTACTGGATTGTGGCGAGGGATGGTCAAAAAGCGGATTCCATCAGACATCACCACATGCCTATGACCCTGGCGAACCACCCGGAATCCCGCTTTTTCCAAGGCCTTGATGGCTTTAAGATGGTTGACGCCGACGCCGGGTATTTTGGGCATATTTACCCAGCAACGTCAACTTCCCGCACGTCTTCGCCGCGCACCGACTCGCTTACCGCAGCCAGATATTCTCTTATGGCATCCTGGATATTCTCCATGGCTTCTTCTTCGGTCTCGCCTTGGGACCAGCAGCCCGGTAACCCGGGGCAGGAAACGCTGTATCCCTCTTCGGTCTTTTTCAGAACGACGGAATATTTCATATTACCACCTTAAAACCAAAGTTGCCCAGTTGGTGTCACGCCGCCTTCCGGGTCCGCTT
>DASWLF010000058.1:0-3548 GCA_036396255.1 Desulfobaccales bacterium | reverse complement strand
ATTATCTATCACCTGATCAACAAACATGACCTGAAGCACTTAGTTAGATAATGTAAAGGGGGCCTTGAGTTCGCCATTGTATAACTGACGTCAAATTCATTAATAAAATCCCAGTCCTTGGACCAGTCAATCTTTCTCTTCTCACAATAATTAAGCCATGCAAGTGGTGGTATCCGAGAATAACCCTGGCGGTGGGTCAGAGAATTATCGGTCCGCTGACCTGCCCCCCAAAAACTGGTGCACATTTTATTATAGAGTGGTGGGCCGGAGGGAGATAGAGAGATGCGTAGGAAGCGGTTTGCCCCCCAAGGAGAACGCCAGACTTTAAGGCTTTCGTTATCCGCGGTCGATCGTTAATTTTTGCCGGGGTAAATAAATTTGATAGGCAAATGATATCTGCAAGTTAGCGACATCGGGGGGGCGGTTGGTTAGGGCCCGCCCAGGCAGGTTAGGAGGCGGCTCCAGAGCTCATCCCGGCCCTCAAAGGTGCGGGCCGAGAACCAGGTGAGGTCTTGCGGTTTCACCCCAAAGGGGGCCAGGGCCCCGGCCAGGTGTTGCAGTTGCCGGGCCCGCTCCCCCGTCTTCAGTTTGTCCGCCTTGGTGAAGACCGGCAGTACCGCCCGCCCCCGGGCGGTTAAGAATTCCCAGAGGAACAGCTCCTCCGGCCCCACCCGGCGGCGGCCGTCCTGGAGAAAGACCACCGCGGCCAGGTTGGGTCTGGGGCCCAGGTACTCCAGCACCAGATGCCCCCAGCTTTCCTTGAGGGCCCGGGAAACCGCGGCATAGCCGAATCCCGGCAAATCCACGAAGTGCCAACGCCCGTTGATAAGAAAGAAATTGACCGCCCGGGTGCATCCCGGCCGGGCGCTGGTGCGCACCAGTTTTTTGCGCCCCAGCAGGGCGTTGATCAGGGAGGACTTGCCCACGTTGGAGCGCCCCAGGAAGGCCACTTCCGGCAAATCCCCCCGGGGGAATTGCTCCACCCGGTGGGCGCTGAGGCTGAATTCGGCGGAGGTGATTTTCGGGATGGCCATGGTCAGCTTAGACCTTTGGAAAAGTCATTTAATGGGAGGGTAGTGGGAAGCTACCCGCCAGGTTCAACGCCCCCCGGGACGACGGCGCTGATTGCCAGGGTCAGCGCCGGCCCCCAGTTTAAATTATATCAGGATAAGACATTGCACTACTAGAAAGATCAGGATTTTTTCCCTGCCCCCTGGGGCAAACTCTTGGGCTGCCTCCTGCGGGCCCCGGTCCATAAAGGTTGACGGCCCTCCCTTTTCCAGGTAGATTTCCTTAGCACCAAAAGGAGGTAGCCGCTTAGTGGCCTGGGGGTTATGGTTTCATTTCTGGCTGGTGATCGTCACCATGGTTTTTGGGTCCCTGGCCATCTATTACAGCTATCTCGATCCCAGCCGGAACATGTCCCAGGTGATGACCCGCTGGTGGGGCGCCGTATTGCTTTACATCACCGGGATTCCCCTCCAGGTGGAAGGCCTGGAACACCTGGTCCCGGGGCAGACCTACGTCTATGCCGCCAACCACCGGTCCAATTTCGATATCTTCGTGCTGATCTCGACCCTGCCCGGCAAATTCCTCTTTGTGGCCAAGAAATCCCTGTTCCAGATTCCCCTCTTCGGCCAGGCCCTCACCCGCATGGGGTATATCTCGGTGGACCGTTCCAACCAGGCCGCCGCCATCCGCAGCCTCAACCACGCCACGGCCCGGGTCAAGGCCGGCACTTCCATGATTATTTTTCCGGAGGGCACCCGGGCCACCGTGGGCGAACTCCTGCCTTTCAAGAAGGGGGTGTTCATCATGGCCGTGAAGGCGGGGCAGCCCATCGTGCCGGTGGCCATCAGCGGCACCCGTTTCATCCAGGCCCGGGCCAGCCTCCGGGTCCGGCCCGGCCCGGTGAAGGTGGTGCTTTCTCCTCCCATCTTCCCCCAGGAGTTCAAGCGCAAAGAGGACCTGATGGCCGCGGTGCGCCAGGCGCTGGAGGCCAACTACGACCCCGATTTTCCCTATGGCCCCGAAGATGCGCACGGATAACTGGGTAGACCTGACGTTCCTGGGAGGCCTGGGGGAGATCGGCCTCAACATGATGACCCTGGAGACCGAAGAGGCCCTGGTGGTGGTGGACGCGGGCCTCATGTTTCCGGAAGATCACATGCTGGGCATCGACATCGTCATCCCCGACTTTACGTATCTCCGGGAGCGCCGGGACAAGGTGGCGGCGGTGGTCCTGACCCACGGCCACGAAGACCACATCGGGGCGCTGCCCTTCCTCCTCAAGGAGATGGCCCTGCCGGTTTACGGCACCCCCCTCACCCTGGCCCTGCTCCGGGAGAAGCTCCGGGAACACGGTTTACTGAACGGCGCCGACCTGCGGGAAATCATTCCCCCGGGGCCGCTGACCGTGGGCCCCTTCGAATTTGAATTCATCCGGGTGTGCCACTCCATCGTGGACGGGGTGGGCTTCGTGGCGCGCACCCCCCAGGGCTGCCTGGTGCACTCCGGCGATTTCAAGATCGACCAGACTCCGGTGGCCGGGGCGGCCATGGACTTAAACCGCTTCGCCCACTACGGCGAAGCCGGGGTCCTGGCCCTGCTCTCCGATTCCACCAATGCCGAGCGCCCGGGCTACACCTTAAGCGAGCGGCAGATCGGCATCACCCTGGAAGGCCTCATCCGGGAAGCCCAGGGCCGGGTGATCATCGCGGTCTTTGCCTCCCACATCCACCGGCTGCAGCAGATCGTGCGGATTGCCGAAAAATTCGGCCGCCGGGTCCTGTTCAACGGCAAGTCCATGGTGCTCAACACCAGGCTGGCCAAGGAGCTGGGGTACCTCGCCATTCCCGCCGGGCTGGAGATCAACGTGGGGGACCTGGAGCGGCTGCCGCCCCAGGAGACCATCATCGTCACCACCGGCAGCCAGGGAGAGCCCCTGAGCGCCCTGGCCCGCATCGCCCTGGAGGCCCACAAGCAGATCCACATCAAGAAAGGTGACCTGGTGATCCTGTCCTCCAAGTTCATCCCCGGCAACGAACGGGCCATCACCACGGTGATCAACAACCTCTACCGCCTGGGGGCGGAGGTGGTGTACCAGGAGGTGGCGGACATCCACGTTTCGGGGCACGCCTCCCAGGAGGAGTTGAAGCTGCTGCTCAACCTCACCCGGCCCCGGTATTTTATCCCCATCCACGGCGAGATGCGCCACCTGGTGAAGCACAGCCGGCTGGCCCGGGACGTGGGGGTGCCCGAGGAGCGGGTCCTGTTGGCCACCGACGGCGACCGCATCAGGTTCCAGGCCGGGGACGCGGCGTTCCAGGAGCGGGTGGATACCGGCCGGGTCTTCGTGGACGGCAAGGGGGTGGGGGATGTGTCCCGCATCGTGCTCCGGGACCGGCGCCACCTGGCCGCGGACGGCCTGGTCATCGCTTATGCCGCGGTGGACCCCATGGCCAGAAAGATCGTCACCGAGCCGGACCTCATCACCCGGGGCTTCACCCTGGAGGAGGAGCAGGCCCCCCTCCTGGAGCAGGCCCGGA
>DASWLF010000057.1:0-14863 GCA_036396255.1 Desulfobaccales bacterium | reverse complement strand
GGCCGGTGTCGGCGACGCTGATCTCCAGGTTGGGCCCGCGCCGGCGGCTGGCCACGGTGAGCTCGCCCCCCCGGGGCATGGCCTCCATGGCGTTTTTGAAGAGATTGAGGAGCACCTGGCGCAACTGCTTGTAGTCGAAGTCCACCGATGGCAGGGGCCCGTCTGCCGCCCGGCGCACCTGGATGTGGTGCTCCGCCAAGGTGTCCTGGAACAGCCCCAGGACTTCGTCCAGCAGGGCCTCCAGGTTGCCGGGGCGCTTCTGGGCCCCGGGGCGGTGCACGAAATCCCGCATCTCCGCCACCATTTCCTCCAGGTGGCCCACCTCTTCGGCGATGATGTTCAGCTTCTGGCGGGACTTGTCGTCCAGGCCGGAGACCTTGAGCAGCTGGCGGGCGAACCCCCCGATAATCAGCAAGGGGTTTTTGATTTCGTGGGCGATGTGGGTCACGGTGTTGCCCACCGCCGCCAGCCGCTCGGATTGGAGCACCCGGTCTGCCATCTCCTGGTATTCGGTGATGTCCCGGATGACGCCGGTGAAATAGAGGTTGCCCCGGATTTCGGCCACCGAGAAGGAGATGCTCATGGGAAATTCGCTGCCGTCCCGGCGCTGGGCACTGAGGCGCACGTGCTTGCCGATCAGCCGGGCCTCCCGGGTGGCCACGTAGCGCCGCACGTAGTCCCGGTGCGCTGCCTTGTAGGGCGGGGGGATGATGATTTGAAGGTCCTGGCCCAGGGCCTCGGCCCGGCGGTAGCCGAACATCTGCTCCGCCCCCTGGTTGTACCCGATGATGACGTGATCTTCATTGATGGTGACGATGGCGTCGGTGGCGCTGTTGATGATGCCGACGTTGATCTCCTGTTTTTGCCGGAGTTCCTGCAACTGGCAAGCCAATCCCGTCAGCATACGGGCCGCGGGCCCGGCAATGAGGTTCTGCCAGCCTTCCGGGGTCAAGCCGGGCAGCCCCGCGGCCAGGAACTCTCCGTCCAGGACCAGGTCGAACTGCTGGGGCTGGAGCTCCGGCAGCGGGCTGAGGGTGCGCCCCTGGAGCCCCCCGGGTGCGGCGCCGTAGAGCTCGATTTCCACGGGCGGGTAACCCTCCAGGGAAAAGGGGAGCGTCACCGGGCGGCAGGCGAAATGCTCCCGGCCCACGACGATGGCGATGCGGATGGGTTTTGAGGCGTTTTCCGTTTTTTGTTTTCTGTTTTCTGTGGGCATAATCCTGGGATTTAATCGTCGTAGTTTCCAGGGTTCCGGCTCCGCGGAAAAGCCGGTTCCCGGTGGTCTTTCAACCGAAAACCGAAAACCGGAAACCGAAAACTATCCGAACAACACCTCTGCCAGGCGGTTCAGGGCGGGCAGGCCCTGGATCTCCGTTTCGAACAGGGGAACCAAGGCCCGCACCTGGCCGTCGAAGAGCCGCCAGATGGTCTCCATATGCTCCGCCTGCATGGCCTGGCGGTTCTGGATGAACTCCGGGGTCTTGGCCGGGTCGCCCTGGGGCAAGAGGCCGTTGACCACGATGCCGCCCACCGGGATGCCGAAGTCCTGGAACCATTTCAGAAAGCGGGTGATCACCGCGATGGGCAGGGCTTCCGGCAGGGTGACGAAAAAGAAGGCGGTCTGGGCCGGGTCGGTGAGCAGTTCCCGGGCGTGGCTCATGCGCTCCCGGAAGTTCACCAGGTAATCCATCAACGGGTCGGCCTCTTCCTTCTTGGCCTTGGAAAAGGACAGCAACTGGCGCAGAGATTTGGCTTCCTCCCGGCTCCGCATCATCTTGTCCACCCACAGGGAGTAGACCTTGGACATTCCCAGCAGCCGCCGGGCGTTGGCGGTGGGGGCGGTGTCGAAGACGTAGACCTCGAACTTCCCGTCGAACATCAGGTCCAGCATATTCTCAAACATGGCCGATTCTTCGAAGGCCGGGTTTAACGTTGCCGCGTCCACAAATTCGTCGGCCTTGACGTGCAGGTCCGCAAAGCGGAGAAAATAGTTGATCTTCTCCCGGATCTCGCGCTTGGACTTCTCGATGGTGCTGGTAGTGTCGATTTCGTAGGCAAAGGCCTGGGGGTTACCGGGCAGGGCCGTGATCCGGCCGAAGACGTCCATTCCCAACAGGCCCGACAGGGAGTGCACCGGGTTGGTGGAGGTCAGGAGGGTCCGCCGGCCCTGGCGGGCCAGCCACAAGGCCGTGGCCCCGGCCATCACGGTTTTTCCCACCCCGCCCTTGCCGCCGAAGAAGAGGAAGCGGGCGTCGGGGTGGTCCTCCAGGAACTTTTTCATGTTGGTGGTGATTTTGTCGTCCATATCCTGTAATTATGGTAGGGGCGGTTCGCGAACCGCCCCTACAGGTCGATCCTTTCAGGTAAAGAGGTAATCCGCCACCCGGGAAATCATGGGGAGCCCGGTGATGTCCCGCTCCAACTCCGGCACCTGGGTCAGCACCTGGTTGCCGAAAGTTTCCCGAATCTTTGCCAGGTGGCGCACTTGCAACTCGATGCGGTTCCGGAGGAACTCGGGAATCTCCTCGGTCCACAGCTCCTGGGGGAGCACCCGGTTCACCACGTAGCCGGAGATGGGCACCTTGAAGCGGCTGAAGAGCTCCGCGGCCTTCACCGTGTCCAGAATGATCATTTCCTCGGGCACCAGCACGAAGAAGAAGGCGGTGCGCTCCCGGTCCGTGAGGATGCGGGAGCTGGTCTGGATGCGGTCCTTGATGTAGAGGAGCTCCTCCAGGATGGCGTCCTCGTCCAGGGTGGCGTCGCCGCGCTTCAGGTGGGCCGCCACCTGGTCGTACTCCCGCATCTGCTCCCGGAGCGAGGTGATCTTGCCGATCCAGGCGTCGTACACCGTGGCCATGGAGAGGTAGTAGAGGGCGTGGCCCAGGGGGACGAGATCGTAGATGTAGTAGTCGTATTCGCCGGTCACCATGATGTCCACCACCGCGTCGAAGATGGCGGACTCCTCCATGGCCGGCTCCGCCGAGGCCGCCTGGATATAGGACTCGATCTCTTCGGGCAGGTCGGTGAAGCCGTACATATCCCGGATTTTTTGCCGGATTTCGTCCTGGTAGGCCTTGATCCTCCGGTCCGCGTCGATCTCCTGGGCCCAGAGGTTGTCCATGATCTTGACGGGCCCCTTGCCGAAGAGGTCTTGTTCAAAGATGTCGGAAAGGGACGCCTGGGGGTCCACGGAAAAGACCAGGACCTTGTGGCCCTGCTTAGCCAGGTGATAGCCGGCCGCGGCCGAGAAGGTGGTCTTGCCCAGGCCGCCCTTGCCCCCGAACATCAGGTAGCGCCGTTCCGGATGGGCTTTGAGCAGTTCTGCGAGAGAAATGGGGATTCCCTCCATTGAAGCGGTCAGCGGTTCAAGGCACTATTTCAGATTTTTAAGATAAAAAACTTTAGTGGCACAGGCGAGACGCCTGTGCCACCAGTACCTTTTTAAGCCAGCGCGTCGGTAAGGTCCTTCTCCCGCAGCAAGCGGCGCTTCCAGGTGGCGATCTGGGGCACCACGTAGGGCAGCAGCCTGAGGGAGTAATAGGGGGGCAGCAGCGGCACCCCCACCAGGTCCCCCATGGTCACCAGCATGAAAAGATGCTCCATGTTGGCCCGGGTCTTCAGGGCGAAGCGGGCCGAATCATGGGCCGCCATGCCGTAGACGAATTCCTTGAGAGCCTTCAAAAAACCGGTTTTTTCCTTTTTGGTCATATTGCCTCTTCTCCCACAGGCTAAATCTCTATCCGGTTCCCAAGCTCCTGCTTGGGAACCGGATAGATGCGCAGTTCGCCCCCATATCATTCTTAATGTAGGGGCGGGGTGACCCCGCCCCTACGACCCAGGCGAGAGGCCCGGTGCCACCGGCCCCTGGCCCTTCCCCAAACCCCTTACAGGTGGTTAGGAGGGAAGTCTGAGGGGAGGGAGGGAGATCGTTGATCCCCCGGTCCTCCCCTCAAAAATTAAACATTCATCTTCCCTACTGCCCCCCGCCGCCAGTGGTGGCCTCCGCTTCCAGGGGCGGCCGGCGGTAGCGGTTGATGGCCTTGATGCCGTCGGCCAGCAAGATGAAGGCCGCCACCACCAGGAACAGGGCCACGATGCCCATGAGGCCGTTGCCGATGGTGGCCTCAAACAGGCTCTGTCCGGTGGCCGCCTTTACCTGCCCGGTGAACACCTTGCTCAGCAGATTATAGGAGGTGTAAAGCAGGGCGGCGATGGTGGTGACGAACATGAACCACATGGGAATGAGGGTAAACATGGCCTTTTTCCCTTGGGACAGCAACCACACCGAGGCCACCAGCAGGGCCAGGGAGGCGAGTAATTGGTTGGCGCCGCCGAAGAGGATCCACAGGTACTGCCACCAGCCGGTCTGGACCAAGAGTAGGACCAGGACTGCGGCGATCAAGGTCGCCACCGTACCGTTGCGCAACACGGGCGAGTAATCGCCCACCAGCTCAATGGTGGCCACTTTCATGAAGCGCAGCACCAACTGCATCACCGTGAGGGCCAGGACGATGATGATCACCGTGGCCATGGTCTTGCCGTAGGCCAGGGGCAGCCCGATGATGTTCAGGAGGTTGCCCAACCCGGTGGCGAAGACGGCGCCGGCCCCTGGCCCTTTCATTAGCTCCTTATATTGGGCAAAGGGCATGGCCGCGGCCGCGGTCATCAGGGCCACCACCCCCAAAACCATCTCGGTGAACATGGACCCGGCCAGCACCGGCTTGGCATCGGTTTCGTACTCCAGTTGGCGGCAGGTGCCGGAGGTGCTCACCATGGCGTGCCAGCCGGAGCAAGCCCCGCAGGCGATGGTGACAAACAGGATGGGCCACAGGGGACCGATGGGCATGGTAAACTGGGTATAGGCCGGGGCCTGGACCGGGGGCAGACCCACCAGGATGCCCACGATGCCTCCCAACAGGCCAAACATGACGATGTAAAAGGCCACGTAATTGAGGGGCAGGGCGAAACGCCAGATGGGCAGCACCGCGCTGATAAAGCAGAAGACGACGGCGAACAGGCCCCAGGTGAATTTACTCTGGGCCAGGGAGCCCAGGATCTTATCCGTGGTCAAAATCTGTCCCAGGTAGATGCCCACCAGGGCAATGAGCACGCAGACCACGGTGATCACCAGGATGTTGACCCGCCAGCGGTAGATCATCTGGCCCGCCAGGGCCCCGGCGAAGGCCAGAACCAGCATGGCCACCGGCCCCGAGGTCAGCTTGATGAGCGCCCCGGCGATGACTCCGCCGAAGGCTCCGGCCAGGAGCAGCAGATAGAAATAGACGAAGGACAGAAGGATAGTGCGGGCCCTGGGGGAGATCAGTTTGTAGCTCAGCCCGCCCAGGGAGAGGCCGTCGCAGCGCATGGACACCATGCCCGCGACATAATCGTGGACCCAACCGATGAAGAGGACGCCCAAAAACAGCCACAGGATGGCCGGGAGCCAGCCCCATTGCAGGGCGATGATGGCCCCCACCACCGGTCCGGCCCCGGCGATGCTCTTGAACTGGTAACCGAACAGCACGAACTTGGAGGTGGGCATAAAGTCCACCCCGTCCATGTACATCTTGGCCGGAGTGACCCGGTGGGGGTCGGACTGGATCACGTGCCGGTCCACTGCGCTGGCATACCAGCGATAGCCCCCCACTGCCACCACCAAAGCCCCCAGGATGAGAAAAATTGCGTACATGCGCCACCCTCCTTCCGGGATCTATCAGTAGGTGCCTATCTCAAATCTCCGAGGCCATTCTGGGCCGGAGCTTTTGATGCTGTACGCCTGACCGGGGTCGGCCACTTTATCGGGAGCGGGATTACTCAGCCTTCATAACGCTTGAATACTAAAGAGGCATTGGTGCCGCCAAATCCGAAGGAATTGGACAAGGCGTAGCGGATGTCGGCCGGACGGGCCTGGTGGGCCACAAAGTCCAGACCGGCGCAGTCGGGGTCCACTTCCTCCAGGTTGATGGTGGGGGGTACGATGCCTTGGGTAATGGATAGGACCGAGAAGATGGCCTCCACCGCGCCGGCCGCGCCCAGGAGGTGGCCCGTCATGGACTTGGTGCCGCTCACCAAAAGGCGCGAGTTGTTCCCAAAAATCTGCTTCAGGGCGTGAGATTCGTTTCTGTCCCCCACCGGGGTAGCGGTGGCATGGGGGTTGACATAATCAATGTCCTGGGGAGTGATGCCGCCGGACTTCAGGGCCAGAAGGATGCAGCGCTTGGCTCCTTCCAGGTCAGGGTCGGTGATGTGGTGGGCATCACCGGTCATCCCGAAGCCGATGATCTCGGCGTAGATGTTGGCGCCCCGGGCCAGGGCGTGGTCCAATTCCTCCAGAACCAGGATGCCTGAGCCTTCGGAAAGGACGAAGCCAGTGCGGTTCACCTCAAAGGGCCGGCTGGCTGCTTCAGGCTTATGGTTATAACCGGTGGCCAGGGCGCCCATACGATAGAAGGCGGACATGGTGAGCAGAGTTAAGGCCGCTTCGCTGCCCCCGGCGGCCATTAAATCGGCTTCGTCCAATTGGATGGAGCGGTAGGCCATGCCGATGGCGTGGGCTCCGGCGGCGCAGGCGGTGGACAGAGCAATATTAGGGCCCTTGGCCTTAAAACTGATGGAAACGTTGCCCGCGGCCAGGTTGGGAATCATCTTGGGCACCAGGAAGGGGGAGACGCGGCGCACCCCTTCGTATAGGAGCTTTTGCACTCCCTCTTCCCAGGAGCTGACGCCCCCCATGCCGCTGGCAATGATCACTCCGGCCCGCTCCGGATCCTCCACTTCCAGGTTCAGACCCGAGTTCTGCACCGCCTCCAAACTGGCGGCCAGGGCAAACTGGGTGAAGCGGTCGGAGTACTTTATCTGCTTCAGGTCTTCTTTGGTGACGGTCTCTTTGCGGGCCTGCAGGATCTCTTTCAGGTCGAAGTCGGAGATCTCCCCCACGGTCAAGGGAAAATCCTCGGGAACATGATACCTCTCCCGCACGGCGTCAAGATTCTCGCCAAATCTGGTGACGATTTTTACGCCGGATTCACCCCTCAACAAGCGCGGCCAAACGGTGGGCACGTCCAGCCCCATGGAGGTGACCATTCCCACCCCCGTGACTACGACCCGCCGCATTCCCATGGTTTTGATTACGGACATGAATCAAACCTCTCACCCCACCAGGTCAGGATAAAGCCCCAAATTACCACCTGCACCCCGCGGCGGTGGAACAATGGATATACCGTTTCCCATTGTAAAATACCCGTGTTACTATTGCAACGGGTTTCCGTTGCCGGGGCCATGGGGGTCCCGGCGACGCCCCCTTCAAAGGATGGAAACTACCGGTCCATGGGGTTAGCCGGCAGGCCTGAGGCCGGCCAGGGAACCTGGGCTCCATCAGTTTGCCCCACTTGCCAGGAGAGGGGAATATGCCAGGACCCGGCGGGGTGCGCAGCCAGGTGGAAACCTATTCCGGCTCGAGACTGCATGAACGGCCCCTGCGTTTCACCCGGGGTGCAGCTTGGTTGGAGGTGCGCCAGATCCTGGACCGGTGGCAGGACCCGGATCACCTCCATTTTAAGGTGGTGGCTGAAGACGGCGGGGTTTATCTTCTGAGTTACCATTATCCGGGGGACTCCTGGGAGGCGCGGCCGGTTGGCGGACTTGCTGCAACCACCGGGCGGTGACTTGTGAAATTTTCGATTTACTTTTTTAGCAGTCATGGGATACAATAGCTTATTTTTCGGAGAAAGCCTGCTTAGCCTTGATCTTGCTCATGCCGGGAACCCATTTCCCCCAAGCAGTGAGGATGAAGATATGAAGTGCACGGTAAATCCACGTTACATGGAACGCCTATATTCCTTTTATTCCCCTTTTTATGATTATGTTTTTGGCAAATTATTGGGCCCCGGGCGCCGCAAGGCCTTTAAATATATCGATCGCCGGCCCCATCAGAAAGTCCTGGAGGTCGGGGTGGGTCCAGGCTCCACCCTGGAGTTTTACCCGCCCAGAACCGACTTCGTGGGCATCGACATCTCCGCTCCCATGATTGCCCAGGCCCGCAAAAAAGCGGCCGAGATCAACAGCGGCAGCCGCTTCGAATTAAAGGTGATGGACGCCGCCCGACTGGAGTTTCCCGACGATCATTTCGATATGGTCATGGCGGCCTACGTGATCACCACGGTCCAGGACCCACACCAGGTCTGCCGGGAAATCCTCCGGGTAGTAAAGCCCGGCGGCAAAATCATTGCCGTCAACCACACCCGCAGCCAGAACGGCAGCCTCTGGGGCAGGTTCGAGGACCTCATGGCCCCCCTCTTTGTCCGCATCGGCTTCACCACCGACCTGGATGTCATCCGGGTCATGAATGAGGTGGGGATAACCGTGCAGCAGGCGGTTCGCTGCAATCTTTTGAACACCGGCCGTATCATCATGGGCACCAAGCACTGGGGAGTCGGAAGATAGCTGGCAGACCAGTTCCCCCCGGCTCTTTCTGTCGCCAGGGCCCCAACTTTTCGGCCTGCCCCCTGGTTACCTCGTTCCCCTCAGCATATAATCACTGCAGGATTCTCAAGGGGGCCGGGTGCCTCCTCCCCAGGAGAAACGAATGAAAATCGACAAAAATTCTTTCGTTACCATAGATTATCTCATCCGCATGGGAGAGCGCGAGACCTACCCGCCCAGCGGTAAGCCCGAGGAGATATCCTTCTGCATGGGATGGGGGGCCATGCCCCCGGGCCTGGAAGAAGCCATGATGGGGATGAAGACCAGCGACCACAAGGTAGTTCGTCTCAACCCCCAGGAGGCTTACGGGGATTTGGACCGGGAACTGATCATGGAGGTGCCCCGGTCTGATTTTGCCGCCGAGGTCGAACTCAAGACCGGCCTGGTATTCGAGACAGAAAACGAGGAGGGGCATCCCGTCTACTTTATCGTCCAGGAAGTCCATCCCGACCACGTGATCATTGACCTCAATCACCCGCTGGCGGGCAAGGAGCTGGAGGTCTCATTCACGGTGCGGCAGGTGCGGGAGGCCACCCAGGAAGATCTCAAGGAACATCATGCCTGCACCTGCTCCCAGTGCGCGGAAGGGGGGCCTCAACAGCACTAAAGGAGGGGCGTTCCCCATGACCTTACCCTGGGTGCAGAACTATGACCCGGGCGTACCCCCTGCGGTGGGGCCGGTGGAGGACTCCTTGCCCCGGCTGCTGCTGCAGGCGGCGGCAAAGACCCCCCAGGCTCCGGCCCTGGCCTTCTTCGGCCGCATCTTCACCTACCGGGAACTATCAGAGCAAGCGGCACGCCTGGCCCAGGCCTTTAAAACCCTGGGACTCAACCCCGGGGACCGCCTGGGCCTCATGCTGCCCAACTGCCCGCAGCTGGTGACGGCCTACCACGCCGCCCTGCGCCTGGGGGCGGTGGTGGTGATGCTCAATCCGCTGCTCAGCCCCAAGGAGTTGGCCTACCAACTGGCCGACTCCGGGGCCCGCCACCTGGTGGTCCTGGACCATTTCTGGCCGCAAGTGGAGGAAGTGCAGGGCTCCCTGGACCTTTCCCAGGTCATCGTCACCAGCCTGACGGACGCCCTGCCCTGGCCGTTAAGCTGGCTCTATCTTTTCAAAGCCTGGCGCCAGGGGCTGATGGTGGGCTTCCCGCCGGGGCCGGGGCGGCTGGACTGGCGAACCCTGCTGCAGCACCCACCCCTCCAGGACGGCTTCCTGCCTGACCCCCAGGACCTGGCGGTCCTGCAATACACCGGCGGCACCACCGGCACCCCCAAGGCGGCCATGCTCACCCACGCCAACCTCATGGTCAACGTGGCCCAGATCAGCGCCTGGCTCCACCAGGTGCGCTACGGGGAGGAACGGGTGGTGGGTCTGCTCCCCTTCACCCACTCTTTCGGCCTCACCGCCTGTCTCAACTGGCCCATGTCCCAGGGGGCCATGATCATCCTGCTGCCGCGCTTTGAGATCGACTCCCTGATAAAGGCCATGAAGAAGCACCGGCCCACCATGCTGCCGGCGGTGCCCACCCTGTTTGTAGCCCTGATCAACGACCCCCGGCTCCCCAAAATGGACCTCTCCTCCCTGTGGGGCTGCATCAGCGGCTCGGCCCCCCTGCCCCTGGAAGTGCGGGACCGGTTTGAAGACCTCAGCGGCTGCCGCATCCTGGAGGGCTACGGCCTGACCGAGGCCTCGCCGGTGACCCACCTCAATCCCGTCGTGGGACCGCGCCCCCCGGGCAGCATGGGCCTGCCGCTCCCCGGCACCCATGCCCGGGTGGTGGACCAGGAGACCGGCACCCGGGAACTGCCGCCCGGGGAAGTGGGGGAGCTCATCCTGCAGGGCCCCCAGGTGATGCGGGGTTACTGGCAGAACCCCCGGGAGACTGGCATCGTCCTCAAGGACGGCTGGCTCTACACCGGCGACCTGGCCAAAATGGATGCCCAGGGCTATTTTTATATCGTGGAACGGAAAAAGGACCTCATCATCGCCGGCGGGTACAATATCTACCCCCGGGAGGTGGAAGAAGTCCTCTATCAGCATCCCCAGGTGAAGGAAGCCGTGGCCCTGGGGGTGCCGGATGCTTACCGGGGGGAAACGTTGAAGGTGGTCATTGTGCCCACCGACGGCGCCCGGCTCACCGCTCAGGAGATTCAGGCTTACTGCAAGTCCCGGCTGGCCGTGTACAAGGTGCCCAGGATCGTGGAGTTTCGGGACCAACTGCCCAAGAGCATGGTGGGCAAGGTGCTGCGCCGGCTGCTGCGGGAAGAAGCCGGCCCCTCCCCGTCTCCGGCCCCGTGAGCCATGACTTTCCGACGCACCCTCCGCTACCATTGGCTTAAGTTCCTGCGGCTCCAGGAGAACCCCCGCAAGCTGGCCTGGGGCATGGCCCTGGGGGTCTTTATCGGCGTCACCCCCACCGTGCCCTTTCATACCGTGGCGGCTTTAACCCTGGCCCCCCTCCTGCGGATCTCGCCGGTGACCGCCTTTTTGGGCATCCAGATTTGCAATCCCCTGACCATTCCGCCGTTTTACCTGGCCGCGTACAAGGTGGGGCAGCACTTGCTGTATAAAGGGGCGCCCCTGAGCCTGCCGGAGACTTACACCTACAAATCCCTGCTGCACCTGTTATGGCAAGGCGGGCTGGCCTTGCAAGTGGGGGGCATCGTCCTGGCGGTGCCGCCGGCCATCATTTCCTATTTTCTCACCCTGTGGGTGGTTAAGCGCTACCGCCAGCGCAAGGCCCGAAAGGCTGCCAGTGTCCTCACTCTCTCCCAAAACCCTCCTCCGTCGCCTGGGCCTGAGGCCTAAGAAATCCTGGGGCCAGCATTTCCTGGTGCACCCGCACCAGGCCCGGCGCATTGCCGACGCCCTGGAACTCGGTGCGGACGACACCGTGGTGGAAATCGGCGCCGGCCTGGGGGCCCTCACCGTCTTCCTGGACCAGGCCGCGGCCCGGGTGGTGGCCCTGGAGCTGGACCCGGCCCTGGCCCGGTTTTTGGCAGAAGAGCTGTTTGCCGAGGCCCCCGGGGTGGAAGTCGTCTGCCGGGATGTGCTGGAGTTCGATTTTATGGCCCTCAGCCGGGAAGCGGGGGCGCCCCTTAAGGTGGCGGGCAACCTGCCCTACCAGATCACCTCGCCCCTGCTCTTCAAGTTGATCCGGGAGGCGCCGGCCCTCTCCCGGGCCGTCCTCATGATGCAGCAAGAGGTGGGGGACCGTCTCCTGGCCCCGCCCGGCACCAAGGATTACGGCATCCTCTCGGTCCTGCTGCAGTATAATTTTTTACTTAAGCGCCTCTTTACGCTCACTCCGGCCAATTTTTATCCGCCTCCCCAGGTCTCCTCGGTGGTGCTCAAACTGGAGCCGGGCAGCCGTCAGCCCCGGGCCCGGGACGAGGCCCTGTTGGCCCGGGTGGTGAAGGCGGCCTTCGGCCAGCGCCGGAAAAATCTGAACAACGCCCTGGTGGCCCAGGCGTCCGCTTTCGGGCTGAGCCCGGAGGAACTGGGGGCCGCCCTGAGGGAAGTGGGCATCGATCCCGCCAGACGGGGGGAAACCCTGGGCGTGGCGGAGTTCGTGGCCCTGAGCAATGCCATCGGGGCCAGGGCCGGGGAGTTGACCCGGCTTTAGAGCGGCGTCTCACAATTAGGTTTATGAATTAAACTCCAGGTTTTTACCCCCCCCTTTACTAAAGGGGGGCGAGGGGGGATTATAATCCCCCCTAAATCCAATGCTGTTCACTTAAGCTTTGGCGTATTTCGATGGGTCGCTGGGGCGAGGAGGCCCCCCTCACCCCAGCCCTCTCCCCCCGCCGGGGGGAGAGGTAGAATTACCGGGGTTCCTTCTTTATTCCCTCTCCCCTAATGGGGGAGAGGGTAGGGTGAGGGGGAATTAATCACTTTCTCCCTGTCGTTAATAAATGCGTTCCCGGATTTTTTGAAAGCTCGGGTGCTAAGTGAACAGCATTGCCCCTAAATCCCCCTTTAAGAAAAAGGGACTTAAAGGCTAAGGAAACAACGGCTATCCTTGAAATGCTATCCGTGGGCGGCGCGACATGGGCATAGGGCTCTGGCTCCTGCTGGGCCTGGGCGCGGCGCTGGGTGATTCCGGCACCGACGTGGTGACCAAGCGGTCCTTTTCGCAGCTGCCGCCTTACGGCATGGCCCTGGCCCGGCTCTTGGCCGCGGTGCCTTTCCTGGTGGTGACGGCCCTGTTTGTCAAGGTGCCGCCCCTGGGCCCCACTTTCTGGCTGGTCCTGGCCGTCATGCTGCCCCTGGAGGTGACGGCCATGCTCCTGTATATGCGGGCCCTGAAGGTCTGCCACCTCTCCTTGTGCATCCCATTCCTGGCCTTCACCCCCGTCTTTTTGATCCTCACCGGCTGGCTGCTGCTGGGGGAAGGGCTCAATCTCTGGGGCGTTACCGGGACCCTCATGATCGCCGGGGGGAGCTACATCCTGGGGCTGGGGGTCGATACCGCCGGCCGGGTGGGAATTATCGCCCCCCTCAAGGCCCTGGCCCGGGAGCCGGGGGCCCGCCTCATGTTCATGGTGGCGGTCATCTACTCCTGCACCGCGGCCTTGTTTAAGCTGGCCATCCTCCATTCGGACCCCGACTTTTTCGGGGTGGCCTACCCCCTCATCTTAATCGTGCTGCTGGCCGCGGCTTTTCCCTGGAGCCCGGTGCGGTTAGGGCCAACTATCAAGGCCCATTACGGTTGGTGGCTGGTCATGGGGTTTTGCTTCGCCCTCAGCATCATTACCCTGGCCAACGGCCTCAAGCTGGCCCCGGCCACTTACCTCATCGCGGTGAAAAGGATGAGCCTGCTGCTGAGCGTCACCCTGGGGGGCCTGTGGCTCAAGGAGCGCCCCTTCCTGCCCCGGCTGCTGGGAGCGGGACTCATGTGCTCCGGGGTGGTCCTCATTGCCCTGCGAGGATAGGGCTGGGGACTGATTTATGACGCCGCCGCGCTTTCCCCGGAAGAAAATTGGGCGCCGCCAATTGCGTCCGCCAGTAGCTGGTTGCAGACAGTAAGGTCCGGTATGCCAAAGAGCGATTTTCCAAACGAGGCAGGCTTTTTCGCCCACCCAAATTCCTATATAATGCAAGGTTGAAAAGGTAAGGCCACCAGGCTCTTACCTTCCCGAACCATGGCCGAATCCAAGTACGAACCCCGCACCTATCGTACCCGCATGGCCCGAGGGGGCCTGGTGGGCTTCCGCGTGGCGGTGAAGGAGACGGACCTCTGGGTGCTGGCCAGCCGTGATTTGACCAGCCAGGTGCGGGAAGCGGTGCTGCAGGAGCGGGCCCAATTGGAGGCCTACATCGACGCCCACCCGGCCTTTCTCACCGCCCTAACCCCCTGGCCGGACGACCCCTTTGCCCCCACGGTGGTGCGGGAGATGGTGGCCGCGGCGAGACGGGCCGGGGTGGGCCCCATGGCCGCGGTGGCCGGGGCCCTGGCCGCCCGGGTGGGGCGCTTTCTGTCGCCGCTCACCGAAGAAGTGATTGTGGAAAACGGCGGCGATATCTACCTGAAGATCATGGAGCCGGCCACGGTGGCCCTGTTCGCCGGCAAGTCCCCCTTGAGCCACCGGGTGGGCCTGAGGATCGACCCCTCGTGGAGCCCCCTGGGGGTGTGCACCTCTTCGGGAACCGTGGGGCATTCTCTGAGCTTCGGCCGGGCCGACGCCGCCTGCGTCGTGGCCCCGGACGCGGCCCTGGCCGATGCCGCGGCCACCGCCTTGGGCAACCGGGTCCAGGATGCCGGCGCCATCCCCGCCGCCCTGGAATGGATCGCCGGCATGCCGGAAATCCTGGGGGCGGTGATCATCGTGGGCGACAAGTTGGGAGTCCGGGGCCGGGTGGAGCTGGTGCCCCTGGCGGAGTGAGCCCCCTCACCTGAAGCCGGAAATTTGTGGTAAAATATTATTATTGCCGTGGACGTATTGTTTTTCTGAAGTGATTGCAACTGGTCCCCACTGGACAGGTGGACAGTATGTTCCAGAATGTATGGAGAGAACTGCAATCTAACATTGCCCAGGAGTTTAACTGGTTAAGCCACTTTTTAAGGGATAATCCCGCCTATGCCGTGGCGGTGGTCGTGCTCATCATAGTTTTATGGGCCCTGCTGAAAGCAGAGGTAAAACAGAAATAAGGGTGATTTTGGCCGGCAACCAGGAACGGATATTTCCAAAAGTGAATTTTAGAGGATTTCGGTTGGTGGAGCCCCTCAGGTGGGTGACCTCTCTTGATATCCCCGGAACGCGTCCTCAAGGCGGTGCTTCAATATGCCGGGTTTTTCCTGGTATTGATTCTGTGTTCCGAGGAATTCAGGCGCCTGGTAAGGTGGTTTAGGAATATTGTCCAGCAATATCCCCGGCTAA
>DASWLF010000056.1:0-1558 GCA_036396255.1 Desulfobaccales bacterium | reverse complement strand
ATGGCCCGCCCCAATTTCCGGGACCAGGACGCCCTGGGCCTGGCGGCGGAGGGCGGTCAGGCCCTCATCCTGGTGCTCCTGGTGCGGGGCGGCCTGGTCACCGGCAGCCGGGAATACCATTTTCCCGAGCCGCCGCCGGAGTCTGACCTGGTGGGGGCCTTCGTCAAGCAGTATTACTCCCAGGGCCGGCCCCTGCCCGACGAAATGCTGCTGCACCGGGAAATCCCGGACCGGCGGTTGCTGGAGGCGCTCTTGAGCGAAGAGAAGGGCGCCCCGGTGCTTCTCAAGGCGGCCCCCGGGGGCGAGCGGGGGCGGCTCCTGGCTCTGGCCGGGGAAAACGCCCGGGCGGCATTGACGCGGCGCCTGGCAGTCCCCGCGGCCAAGCCCGGGGCGGCGCTGCTGGACCTCCAGGAACGCCTGCACCTGGCGCAGGCGCCGGGGCGCATCCAGTGCCTGGACATCTCCGCCCTCCAGGGGGAGCAGCCGGTGGGGGCCCTGGTGGCCTTCGTGCATGGCTCCCCCGACAAATCCGGCTACCGGCGCTTCCGCATCCGGGGGGTGGCCGGCCAGGACGACTACGCCATGCTGCGGGAAGTGGTGCAGCGCCACTACCGCAAGGAGGGCCAGGGGTTGCCGGACCTCCTGGTGGTGGATGGGGGCCGGGGCCAGCTGAACGTGGTCACCCAGACGCTCCAGGAGATGGGCCTTGGCAAAATCCCGGTGGTGGCCCTGGCCAAGGCCGCGGTGCAGGCCGGCCGGCCGGTGCGGGACCGGCTCTTCTTACCGGGGCGCAAGAACCCCCTGTTTTTGCCGGCCAACGCGCCGGGGTGGCTGCTGCTGCTGCGAATCCGGGACGAGGCCCACCGCTTCGCGGTCACCTACCACCGGAAGCGCGCCCGCAAGGAAATGCTGGAATCCATCCTGAACCAGGCCCCGGGCATCGGGCCGGTGCGGCGACAGCGGCTGTTTCAAAAATTCCCCAATCTTGATGCTTTGAAATCCGCCAGCGTGGAAGACATCGCCGACCTCCCCGGCTTCACCCGCAAGGCGGCGGTGCGTTTGCAGGAGTGGCTGGAGGGGGGAGGGCCAGGGAGCGTAGGGGCGGGGTAACCCCGCCCCTACATACCCCGGGCAACCCCCGCCAAGGGCCGGGGAAGGCGGGCCATCCGGCCCAACTTCCCCGGCTTGAAAACCATAAGGGGTTGGGGGTGGGGGTTTGGGGGAGGATTGTAAGTGGCTTTCTGCCATTAGCCCTCTCTCCAAAAGCCTTATGGTGCGCAGAGCGCACCCTACACTTTTCTTATGACCCCTTAATTTAGCTCTCGCCAAGCCGCAAAGACGCAAAGAAAAAGGCCGGTCCAAGAGACCGGCCTTTTTGTCTTGTTCTTAGCGCCTTAGCGTCTTTGCGTGATTGTATTCAATGCCGGGAATCGGAGGCGGTCTGCTCCTCGATCTGTTCCTGGGTGAGGCCGAAGCGCCTTTCCCGCTGCTGGTAGGATTGCAGGGCCTTGATGAATTCCTCTTCCCGGAAATCGGGCCACAGGGTCTCGGTGAGGTA
>DASWLF010000055.1:0-6878 GCA_036396255.1 Desulfobaccales bacterium | reverse complement strand
CCCTGGAGCGCCTCAGCCGCTCGCTAACCGCGGGGGAGATCATGACCCGGGAGGTGGCTTATGTGCATCCCGACACGCCCCTGGCGGAGGTGGCGGCCATCATGGGACGCCGGGGGGTATCCGGGGTGCCGGTGCTGGATGGCGACGGCAAGGTGGTGGGGGTCATTTCCGAAAAAGACTTTCTCCGCCACATGGGAGCAACAGAGACCAAAAACTTCATGACCCTGGTGGCGGGCTGCCTGAAAACCAAAGGCTGCGTGGCCTTGCCCATTAAGAAGCAAAACGCCGCCCATATCATGGTTTCCCCGGCCGTCACCGTCAGCCCGGACACCCCGGTGAAGGAAGTGGCCGCCATCTTTACGGAGAAGAACATCAACCGGGTGCCGGTGGCCGATGCGGCAGGCCGTCTGCTGGGGATCGTATCCCGGGGCGACATCGTCAGGGCCACCTCCGGAGTGCGGCCATGACGGGGGGCTATTTCCGCAAGATGGCCGGCACCACCCAGAGCCCGCCCCGGGTGGGCTTAACCGAAATGCTCTGGGCCTGGCTGGGCAGTTTCCTGGGCGTCGGGGCGGTGGCCTACCTCAACTACGGCTGGGTGGAAAGCACCGACCTGGTACTGCTCATCGGTTCCTTGGGGGCCTCCGCGGTCCTGATCTACGGGGCCATTAAAAGTCCCCTGGCCCAGCCCCGGAACCTCCTGGGGGGCCATATCATTTCCGCCCTCATCGGCGTCACCGCCTTTAAGCTGCTGGCCCCCAACCTCTGGCTGGCCTCGGCCCTGGCGGTGGCCACCAGCATTTTGGTGATGCACGCCACCAAGACCCTCCATCCCCCGGGAGGGGCCACCGCGCTCATCGCGGTCCTCGGCGGCCCCAAGATTCACCACCTGGGGTACCTGTACGCGGTGGTCCCCGTGGCCGCGGGGGTCGTCATCATGCTGCTCGTGGCCCTAATAGTCAACAATATTTCCCCTAGCCGCCGTTACCCGGAGTTCTGGTTTTAGCGCGGCTTGGAAAGGGCAACCCGTCTCCCCGGTACCAACTGTTTAGCACCGGAGCCAGGCTAATGTCCCTGAATAACCTATTTCCATCCGGGGGCAGGCTGACGCCGCGCATTACCCGAAAGGCGGGGCAATCCCGCCCCGACAAGGGCGCAATGCCTGGTCGCCGCGAGGTCACGTCGCCCGGTGTGGGAGATTCCCTGACTGGAAGGTGGAAGGTGATGGCGGGGCGCCAGCTTACTTCAGCCCTGCCAGTTGATCCCGGTACGCCGCCACCGCCCGGGGGATGAGCCTTCTGATCACCACGGCCCGGTCCATGGGGTTGAGTTTCAGGTAGGCCTCGTAGTCCGGGTGGGTCGGGGAAAGCTTGGGGACCTCCCGGGCAAAAGCGGTCTCCTGGCGCCAGGCCTGCTGCACCAGCTCGATGATGGGGGCCTCCAGGCCCGGCACCGCTTCCACCCAGCCCAGGCGGCGCATGACTTCGAAGCGCACCCGGTCCACCAGGGCGAAGGCGGTGTCCATGATCTTCAGCTTGGCTTCGGAATCCAGTTCATCCAGGTGGAAGCGCGCCGAGCCGCCCAGACGCCGGGCCCCCATGACCAGGTCGAAAAAGACGTAGAGGTTTTCTTCCCCAGGGGTGGCCAGGTACAGGAGGGTTTGAGGACTCAGGTCCAGCAGCCGGGTCTCCGGACCGAACTGCTCCTTGAACCGGGCCAGCCAGGTGCGGAACCCATGGTCCGCAGCCACCTTGGCCCGGAAGCGCTCCAGGTCGATGACCTCAGCCATGGCCGCCCCCCCCGGGGCCGGGGGCTGATGACAGGCTCACCTGCCTGAGCCCGCCGTAAACGTAGTGGATTCCCGAAAGCGCGCTGAGCCCGCCGGTGAGCCAAAAAAAGGCCGGCAGCAATAGGGCCGGCACCACCCAGATCTTCCCTACCAGGACCAGGAGCACCGTGGCCATCTGCATGGTGGTGCTCAACTTCCCGGCCAGTGAGGGCTTGATGACCAGGGGGTAATCCGCCAGCTTAAAGAGCATCACCCCCAGGGCCAGGGTCAGGTCCCGGCTGATGACCACCACGGTGAGCCAGGAGGGGACCTGGCCGTAAATACTCAGGGTGACGAAACTGGCCGACATGAGGATTTTGTCCGCCATGGGGTCCAGGTAGGTGCCCAGACGGGACTTCTGATGCATGGTGCGGGCGATGAGGCCGTCCACCAGATCGCTCACCCCGGCCAGGATAAAGATGGCCAGCGCCTTGCGATAGCGCCCCTGGATCAAAAAAATGATGAACAGTGGGGTCAGGAGGATGCGAGCCAGGGTGATGATGTTGGGGATGGTGAGGTTGGCTCCGGAAACGGGCCGAACTGCCATAATCGGTTTCCAGTTTTTCGATTTTCGGTTTTCGGTTAAAACTTTAACACAGAAATTACTTGGGGGAAAAATTATTTTGGGCCGCTTCCCTTGATAACCGAGTTTCGAGTTTCGAGTTCCGAGTTTCGAGTTTTTAGTTTTTAGTTTTTAGTTTTACGTTTCGAGTTTTTAGGGTTTTCCAAGCTCTTATAATTTCTAGAATTCATCTTTCGGTATTTTGGTTTCTACCACCCTGTAATATTATACCTTATTTCATGGCAGTCGAGATGAGCCGGTGCATCAACTGGAAACTGGAAACTCGAAACTTAAACTCAGACCGGAGGGTTGGGCATGCGAGCCGTGGTGCAGCGGGTTAAAGAAGCCTGGGTGCGGGTGGATGGAGCAGAGGTGGGCCGAATCGGGGTGGGGCTGCTGGTCCTGGCGGGGGTGGCGGCCGACGACGGCCCGGCGGATGTCACCTACCTGGCCCAGAAACTGGCCAACCTCCGGGTCTTTGCCGGGGAGGGCCGCCTGATGCATTTTTCCCTCCTGGACCTTCAGGCCGAGGTCCTGCTGGTGCCCCAGTTCACTATCCTGGGGGACTGTCGCAAGGGCCGGCGCCCCTCCTTTGACGCAGCCGCAGAGCCCGCCCTGGCGGAACAGCTCTACGAAGACCTGGCCGCCGCCCTGGCCGGCTATGGCCTCAGGGTGGCTACCGGCCGCTTCCGCCAGATGATGGAGGTGGGCCTCATCAATGACGGGCCGGTGACGTTGCTCCTGGACAGCAAGAAAGTCTTTTAGGGCCCCAAAGGATTGACAAAAGCCCCAGGAAAAATTATGATTTTCACGAACTTATCCTGTTAGCCCAGCCCAAAGGTTCTCTGACCGGGATGGCAGAGGAAACCGCGAGTTAGGCCTTTCAAGCCAGCGACGCAAAGCAGTGCACCAGGATTTCGGCCCCGGCCGCGGGAGGCTCAATGAAATTCATCGACTTGACCCAGATTACCAAGTTTACGCCGGATAAGCCCTATCGGGAGCTCGTATACGATTCCCCCAACCTTCGGGTGCTCGCCTTCAACTTCGAGGCGGGCCAGGAGATGCCGGTGCATTCGCATCCGTCCGACTCGGACGTCACCCTGATGATCCTGGAGGGCGAAGGCGAATTCACCGGCGCCAATGAGATGCCGGCCAGGGCCGGCCTCATGCAGATCATGCCGGTGGGCGAACCCCACGGCATGAAAGCCCATACCCGGCTGCGGCTCTTGGTATTCATCGCCCCCACCCTCTAGGTTCCCCTGACCGGCCCGAACCGGGGCAGGATAAAGTGACGGCGTCAACCTTCCTGGGGTTTGCCCAGGCCAGGCGCCCCAAGGAAACCGTAACCCCTCAGCGACCAGTCAGCCAGAATCGGGCGCCCCATTTCCATGTTACCCATCTATCTCAAAGACCAGGACTTTACCCCCCCGGACGACCCCATCTATTACCTGCTAAGCCGTGACGGCCTCTTCCTGGTGAAGCGCACCCCTTTTTTTGAGGCCACGGTGCCGGCCCCGGGCATCCCCTGGCTGCAGTCCCAGGGAACCCGGGTGCGCATCAGCGCCCCGGCCCTGCCCGCCGGTTTGCTGCTGCAATGCCTGGCCTTCTTCCGGGCCGTCTATCAGCGCCACCGCAGCGAAGCCGTGGTCCTCCTGGGCTGGCGGGAAGCCACCCGGGACTACGAGCTGGTGGTCCCCCACCAGACCGTGGGGGGCGGCCACTGCGACTACGAAATCAAGGAGTTCCCCGCCGGCCTGGTGCGGCTGGGCACCATCCACAGCCACGCCGGAGTGCAGGCCTTCCATTCGGAGCGGGACATCAACGACGAACGCTTCGAAGACGGCTTCCACTTTACCGTGGGCAACATCGACGGCGACATCACCCTGTCCTGCGCCGTGGTGGTCCAGGGATACCGGGGGCAACTGCCTCCGGAGCAGATGTTCTCCCCCTACCCCATCCCCTGGGAGGCGGCCCCGGCGCCGGAGGGCTGGGACCAGACGGTGGACCAGAAAGTGACCCCCCTGCCCCGGCCCATCGAGTTCGGGACTTAAGGGGAGTGAGCAGTAAGCAGTGAGCCCTGAGCAGTAAATGGCCAATGCATATCTTAAAGTTGAATGATTTTGGAATAATAGCAAGGTATCGACTATTTTCATTTATTTTTATAACCCTGTGACTATTGGTCAGGTTTTTTCAATTATAACAATAATTTTTGGAGTGTTTATTTTCCAAAAGAAAAAGGCAGGCCCCAGTAGGAACCTACCCTGATTGATTAGATCTTCCCCGTAATTTTTATGTTTTTGACTTGCTACGCTTCTGGCATCAGCAGGCGCTTCAGTTCTTCCGTCTCATATACAACCTCGTTGCCGACTAACCGCACCTGTCCGTGCACTACATAGTTGAGAACACGGGGTTGCCATTCGTGTTCAGCATGATTCACCTTCGCAGCCAATGTCTCCGGTGTATCGCTCGGCTCAATTGGAATAGGTAGAGCAAAAAGTATCGGGCCTTTGTCATATATCGCATCAACAAAATGCATGGTGACCGCGCTGTGGGTAATTTCCCCGCGGTGATAAGCTGCCATAACCGCTTCGTGAACATAGTGTCCGTAAAGTTTCGGCCCCCCAAATCGGGGCAAAGGACCAGGATGGATATTAATCGTACGCGCCGGGTCAAGGCCTGCTACTAGTTTCAGCCAGCCGGAGAGCATGACATAATCAGCGTTGAAATACTTTACAAAGTTTTGGTAGCCCTTGGCAAGATAGGGACCAACCCAGTATTCGGAATGTATTCCTAGAGCTTTTGCCTTATGCCAAACACCGCCTTCAAAATGATTAGTGATAACCGCACAAACCCAAGCGTCCAAAATTGGCGGCCTAGTCCGCGAAGCTATTACCATCGTCTCAAATCCGGATCCGCCACTGGTTTTTGTCCCGGTGGCAAAAACAAGAATATTTTGATTAGTTTTTTTCACAACGCAATCCCCTTTGGGGCTAAATTATTAAGGAGCGACCTCCTGGCCCTCCTTTACTTAACATCAAACTAACAAATACTTACAATCTTCTATTTATGTGCGGTTTAAATCAAAATAACGGATATGCGATATGGTTATGATAGTTGTATCTCAAATCCTGCCGGCATTTTATATTTTACCCACAACGTCAAATTTTATCTGATCTCGGTTTGTTAATGGTCCGCTCAAATCCTGGTCATTCCACCCCACTCACTCCCGGATCATCTTATCCACCTGAATATGGTGGGCTTTCAGCAGCTTCCAGAGGGTCACCCGGCTGATCCCCAGGAGACGGGCGGCCTCGGTCTTCTTTCCCCCCGTGGCGGTAATGGCCTCCACCAGGCGCTGCCGCTCGTCCGGGGCCCGGGGCCCCGGCTCCGCCTGGCGGGCCCGGGTTTGCCGGCCGGGCCCTTTCTGGCTGAAGGTGGCCGGCAGATGCTCGGCCGCGATATGCCCTTCGGGACAGAGCACAAAGGCGTATTCGATGACGTTGATGAGCTCCCGGACGTTGCCGGGCCAGTCGTGGGTCAGGAGCCGCTCTAAAGCTTCCTCGCTGATGCCGGTGATGGGTTTGCGGGTCTTGCGCCGGCCCCGCTCGATGAAAGCCTTGACCAGCATCCCGATGTCTTCCCGCCTCTCCCGCAAGGGCGGCAGATGAATGGGGATGACCCCGATGCGGTAGTAGAGGTCTTCCCGGAAACGCCCCTGGGCCATGAGGCGGTGCAGGTCCTTGTTGGTGGCGGTGATGAACCGCACGTCCACCGGGATGGGGGCGTGGTCCCCCACCTTTTCGATGACTTTCTCCTGGAGCACCCGCAACAGCTTGGCCTGGGTGGCCATTGGCAGGTCCCCGATCTCGTCCAGGAAGATGTCGCCGCCGTTGGCGGCCTCGAAGCGCCCCACCCGGGTGCGGTCGGCGCCGGTGAAGGCCCCCTTGACGTGGCCGAAGAGTTCGCTTTCCAACAGCGATTCATTCAAGGCGGCGCTGTTCACCTTGATGAAGGGGCCCTGGTGGCGGGGACTGAGGCGGTGGATGGCCGCGGCCACCAGCTCTTTGCCGGTGCCGGACTCCCCGTAGATGACCACCGGCGCCTCGGACCGGGAGGCGCTGGAAATCAGGGTGAAGAGCTGCATCATCACCGGGGACTTGCCCAGGATGCCGTGGAAGCCGTCCTCCTTGTTGAGCTCCTGGTTGAGGCGGGCGATGAACAGCTGCATCATGTCGGGGGAGGTCCCCGGCAATTCGTGGGCGGCGTCCTCCCGGCTGAGCTCCCGGCGCAGGTGGGAAATGACCCGCTCCTTGGCCACCACTTCGCTGAGGTCGGTGAGGTTTTCCACTCCGGCCACCACCTTGCCGCTCTTGTCCTTCAAGACCGTGGCGTTCTTGAGGACGATCAGGGGAGTGCCGTCCTTTTTCTCCAGGGTGCATTTGCGCCGCCGCACAAAGCCTTTGCGGAACAGCTCGCACTCCTTCTTAT
>DASWLF010000054.1:0-2137 GCA_036396255.1 Desulfobaccales bacterium | reverse complement strand
CCCCTCCCTGGACGCGGCCCGGGAAGAGACCTTTCAGCTGATCAACCGTCCCCTGGCGGGGTTTTCTCTGGCCCAGCTGCTGGCCGGCCTCGCGGCCTTCCGCCGGGAATACCGGGGCCAGCTCTGGCTGGAAGTTTTGCTCCTCAAGGGGGTCAATGATGCCGAAGCGGAGCTGACCGCCCTGCGCCGGGTCCTGGCGGAGCTGGCCCGCGATAAAGTGCAGTTGAACACCTCCGTGCGCCCGGTGGTGGAGGACTGGGCCCGCGCCCTCACCCGGGAGGAGATGGAGGCCGCGGCCGCCTTTCTGGGGCCCGGGGTGGAAGTGATCGCTTCCTTTAAGGGATGCGCCCTGGCTTCTGTTGCCTTGAGCGACGCAGATTTTATGGAGATGCTGTCCCGCCGCCCCATGACCGCGGCCGACCTGGCCAAGGCCTTGGGGCTGCCCCTGGCGGTGGTGCAGGAGAAGCTCCGGCATCTGGAGGAAGCGGGCCGGATTTCTTATAACCAGTATCAAAACCAGGGGTTTTACCGCCAGTAATATAGGGCGGGCCATGCCCGCCCACATTTCGGCGGCCACAGGCCGCCCTATGATTAACTTGATAAGGAGATCGTCAGAATGGGGACATTAGACACTAAAAGCAAGATTCTACGGGATGCAGGATATATTTATAGCTTCGACCGGGAGGTCTATTTCAACCGGAGGACCAAGAAAATATTCAGCCTTGAGTTCATTGAAGACAGAACCGAGCAGGAGCTTCAAAGTTGCCTAAATGAAAAAAAAGAAGGAGAAGAATGGCATTTCTATTTCTCCTACGGCGATCCTTCCGATACAGTCAAGCACGAAATCCAGAGTGTGCTTGAATAATGGCTGATCGTACTATCGAAGACCGCTTGCGAGAAGAATACTTTGAGTTGCTCCCAGACATCCGCCGGGTGGCGGAACATTTGGAGGCGGAAGTCAAGTATTGTATGCTCTCGATATCCAGGATGTTGGATAAGTACGAGCAGATAGTGGTTAAATCACGGATCAAAGAGTGCGAGAGTTCACTTGACTCCCTGCGCAGACGCCAAGAAGGTGCAACATTTGATAGAAAACGCCCCGAGAAATATTCCCTAACTGATCTGAATGATTTGGCTGGAGTGAGAATCCTTGCATTCCCACGGAGTCGCTTGACAGAAATCGACCGGGAATTACACCAAAGATTCCCCGATTGGGAAGCAGATCCGGTCCTGGGTTACGATAAGATTGATGATTCGCTAGCCTTTAAATATTATGGTTACTGCGAGGCGGCTAGCAAAAAAATTCGGGGCGAGTTGCAGATCGTTTCAATGCTTACTGGCCTTTTTTGGGAAGTCGAGCATGCATCGATTTACAAACCCACACCTCGGCTCAGAGGGGTGGCTCGCTCACTAGAGATGCGAAAGTGCATCAGAGAGGTTCTCACAGCGCTCAGAGCTTTCGAAGAAGAGTTCGAAAATCAGATTCGCGATTCACTTAAATAAAAGTTAAAAGTATTTATTCTAAGACATACAGCCCAGAATTCGGGGGAAAGGTAATATGCAAGACACATTCGACCTGGGGTTGGATGTCGGCTCCGTCAGCGTCAACCTGGTGATCATGAACCCCCAGGGGGAGGTGGTGCGGGAAGTATACCGCCGCCACCTGGGCGAAACTTATGGCACCGCGCTAAATCTCCTGGAGAATCTGGGCCCGGAGTTTCCCCTTGGACAATACCGCCTGGCCGCCTGCACCGGCATGGGGGGCAAGACTCTGGCGGACATCCTGGGCGGCCTTTTCGTCAACGAAGTCATCGCCCAGGGACGGGGGACCCACCATTTCTGCCCCGAGGCCCGCACCATCATCGACATGGGTGGCGAAGACGCCAAGATGATCATGGTGGCCGAAGAAGACGGCAACCTGGTCATCGTCGACTTCGCCATGAACACCATGTGCGCCGCGGGCACCGGTTCCTTCCTGGACCAGCAGGCCCACCGTCTGGGCTACAGCATCGAGGATTTCAGCCAGTTGGCCCTGAAGTCCACCACCCCGCCCCGGGTGGCGGGGCGCTGCAGCGTGTTCGCCAAAACCGACATGATTCACCTGCAGCAGGGGGCGACGCCGGACTTTGAGATCATC
>DASWLF010000053.1:0-2720 GCA_036396255.1 Desulfobaccales bacterium | reverse complement strand
GCCTTGCCTGAAGTCCAGTCCGTGGACACCCAGCCCCGGCAGTTACAGCCGCCCGAGGCCCCGGATGAACCCACCGCTGATTGAATCGCCAGCGGGCAAAATTTATTCCTCCCCTGGGCCGTCGTTTTGTTATCTTAAGTAAGCCAGAAGCAGGGCAGGTCTAACTTCCTTCAAAGGACGGGGTTGGTGGCCGGTAAAGACATGGCAGCCAAAATCGCCGCCCTGGGGCGGCTGTGCGGCATCTCTGCGGGGTACTTGGATAACTTCGGCCGCCGTCACCGCACTTCCCAGTCCACTTACCGGGCCTTGCTCACCGCCATGGGGGTTCCCTGGGAGGACCCGGGGGAGCTGGACCGGGAGCTGGCCCAAAAGCGGCTTGCCCCCTACGACCGCTTGCTGCCCCCGGTTCTGGTCACCTCCCAGGCCTCCAGGCCCGGGCGGGTGCTGGCCTTTCCCTGGACCCCCGATCCCCAGCCTCCCCACCGGTTCGAAGTCCGGTGGCAAATCACCGACGAGGCGGGCCGGCAAGATACCTGGGAAACCGCGGTGCAGGGGCCGGCCCACCCCGTAAGCCGCCGGGCGGCCGACGGTTGCCGCACCCGCCTGGAGCTTACGCTGCCGGCCAGGCTGGACCTGGGCTACCATGACCTCCAGCTGCAGGTGTCGGCGGGCCCGGGGCAGGAAACCGGCCGGGCCCGCTTGATCGTGGCGCCGCACCGGGCCTATCTCCCGCCAGGGCTGGCCGCCGGGAAGCGCCTCTGGGGCTTCAACGTGCCCCTTTACGCCTTGCGCAGCGCCAACAACTGGGGCCTGGGGGATTTTCGCGACCTCTCGGCCCTGACCGACTGGGCCGCTTCCCTGGGCGCTGCCTTTGTGGGGGTCAATCCGCTGCACGCCCCGGCGCCGCAGGTCAAGGGGGTCCCCAGTCCCTATTCCCCCACCAGCCGGCTGTGGCTTAATTTTCTCTACCTGGACCTGGAAGCCGTGCCGGAGCTGGCGGCCTGTGCCGAGGCCCAGGCCCTCCTGGCCAGCCCGGGGTTTCGCCGCCGACAAGCCCGCCTCCGCCGGGAGCCCCTGGTCCCCTACCCGGGGGTGTTTCGCCTGAAACGCCGGGTCCTGGAGTTGCTTTACCGCACCTTCCTGGACCGGCACGGCCCTCCGGAGGCGCCCCGCACCCCCCGGGGCCGGGAGTTTGCCCGGTACCTGGCCGCCGGGGGCGATTCCCTGGCAAAATTCGGGCTTTACCAGGCCCTGGCGGATTTCCTGCAGCAAACCGACTGGCGCCGCTGGCCCCGGGATTATCGGAGCCCTGACAGCCCGGCCGTGGCCGACTTCTCCCGGCAGCACGGGCCGGCAATTCACCTGCACCACTACGGGCAGTGGCTGGCCGCCACCCAGCTGCAGGGGGTCTGCCACCGGGCCCGCCACCAGGGCCTCCCCTTCAGCCTCTATCAGGACCTGGCCCTGGGGGCGGCGCCCGGCGGCTTCGACACCTGGGCCCATCAGGAACTCTTCGCCCTAAAAGCTGAACTCGGAGCCCCGGCCGACGTCTTCAACCCCCGGGGCCAGAGCTGGGGCATCCCTCCCCTGATCCCGGGGCGCTCCCGGCAATGGGGGCATCAGTTTTTCATCGACCTTCTCCGGGCCAACGCCCCTGCCGGCGGCATGCTGCGCCTGGACCACGTCATGGGCCTGTTCCGCCTGTTCTGGATTCCCCGGGGCCGGGAGGCTAGCGCCGGGGCTTACGTCAACTACCCGGCCCGGGAGCTTCTGGCCATTCTGTGCCTGGAGAGCGTCCGGCGCCGCACCCTGATCATCGGCGAAGACCTGGGCACGGTGCCCCCGGCCGTCCGCCGGGACCTGGGGAAACGGCAGGTCTTTTCCTACCGGGTCTTTTTCTTCGAACGGGACCCGGCAGGCGGCTTCCGGGCCCCGGCCGACTATCCCCGGCGGGCCATGGCCGCGGTCACCACCCACGATCTTCCCACCTTGACCGGCTTCTGGCAGGGGCGGGACGTGGAACTGAAACGTGCCTTGAATCTCTACCCCAACCCCCAACTGGCGGACGCCGACGCCGCCACCCGGGAGCAGGACCGCCGGACCATGGTGGCGGCCTTGGAGAACCTGCGCCTGCTGCCGCCCGGTGCCTGCGCCCACCCTCACTCCCAGTCCTGCCCCAAAGATTTGTCGGCCGCGGTCCTGGAATACCTGGCCCAAAGCGAGGCCGCCCTTTTGGAGGTGCGGCTGGAGGAGGTCTTCAACGTCGCCGAGCAGCAAAACCTGCCCGGCACCAGGCGGGAGCACCCCAACTGGAACCGTAAGCTCCCCCTGACCCTGGAAGAGATGCGCCGGCACCCGGAACCGGCCCAACTGGCGGCCCGGCTGAACCGCTATCGGATGAGGGGAGATTTTGGGGGAGGGGGCTAAGGGCAGAAAGCCCCTGCCCCCTCCCCCAACCCCTTATGGGCCTTGGAAGGCGGGCCGGAGGACTTCCCAGGCAACCAAGAGTTGATTACCAGACTTATGAACCGATATTGCAAATTTTATTTCTAGCGAAGGCATCCCATGTCCGAACCAGCTTTGATTTACAATCTTTTTCCACCCCTGGCCGGCGCCATCCCCCGGTGGCAGAAGCACCTGGACCGCATTGCGTCCATGGGTTTCACCTGGATCTTCCTGAACCCGATTCACACCCCCGGCCTCTCCGGCAGCCTGTACGC
>DASWLF010000052.1:0-2773 GCA_036396255.1 Desulfobaccales bacterium | reverse complement strand
TTGGTTGTGCAAAGGCACACAGGCGCCTGATGCCAACTGATTGAGCTCTGCTGCCGGCCAGGCTGGCACCGCCGGAGAAAGGCAAACCGAGAAAAACCCCGGGTGCCTTTTGTCCCCCGGCTCTCTCTTAATACCGAGTTGAGACCAATCGAATATTTTTCTTCCTACTTTTCTTGGTGGCACAGGAGTCTCGCCTGTGCGGCGCAGGCTAAACGACCATGACCCGATTTGGGCCACCCCCAACAATAAAAGCCGCTGTAGGGGCGGGTTTAAAACCCGCCCCTACACCCGGACTTTCACGGTAAAGCCTGCGGCTACAAAAACAACCATTTGGACGCAACCCGGTATAAAATCCCTTTGGCCACACCCTGCCGGAGGCTCGGCTCCAGGCGGCGCTCATTCTCCTGCCGCAATCTTCAAATGGTGCCGCGGTCCGAAAATATGTTATATTTTTCAGGTCTAGAAGGAACCAAGTCCGGATACGGCCATTCGGCCAGGGCGCTATGGCGAACTCGGAAAATCTCACCCGCAAAAGGCTCCTGGTGACCGGCGTGGTGCAGGGCGTCGGTTTCCGGCCCTTTGTTTACCGGCTGGCGAAACTCCACGGCCTGGCCGGCTGGGTGTGCAACACCTCCACCTGCGTGGAAATCGAAGTGGAGGGGCCGCCGGCATCCCTGAACGCTTTTCAGGAGCAGTTGCGCCGCGACGCTCCGGACCTGGCCCAGGTGGACGCGGTGGAGGCCCAGGAAGCCGAACCGGCCGGGCAGGCCGGCTTTGCCATCCTGGAAAGCCGGCATCTGGCCGCCACCCAGGCCATGATCCCGGCGGACGTCTCCACCTGCGACCCCTGCTTTGCCGAGGTAGCCGACCCCCGGGACCGGAGATACGGCTATCCCTTCACCAACTGCACCAATTGCGGCCCCCGCTTCACCATCATCCGGCAGGTGCCCTATGACCGGGTCCACACCACCATGGCGATCTTTGAGATGTGCCCCCAATGCCGGACCGAATATGAAAACCCCGAAGACCGCCGCTTTCATGCGGAGCCCACCGCCTGCCCTGCCTGCGGCCCTCAGGTGTGGCTGGAAGAGGCCAGTGACGGGGGCCGGCGCCTGGCCCCCGGGGCCCTTAAGGCCGCGGGGCGACTGCTCCAGGCCGGCAAGACCGTGGCGGTGAAAGGGCTGGGGGGCTTTCACCTGGCCGCGGACGCCCGCAACGAGGCCGCGGTGCAGACCTTGCGCCGCCGCAAAGGCCGGGGGGCCAAACCTTTCGCCGTCATGGTGCGGGATCTGGCCGAAGCCGAACGGCTGTGCCGCCTGGGCGAGACCGAAAGACGGCTCCTGCTCTCCCGGGAACGGCCCATCGTCCTGGCGCCCAGGCGGGACGACGGCGGTCTCTCGTCCCAGGTGGCGCCGGGCAACCGCTATCTGGGACTGCTGCTGCCCTATACCCCCTTGCACCGGTTGCTGCTGGAACACGCGCCCCCGGCCCTGGTGATGACCAGCGGCAATCTCAGCGAAGAACCCCTGGCGTTCCGAAACGACGAAGCGCGTCTCAAGTTGGCCTCCCTGGCCGACGCCTTTCTCATGCACGACCGGGACATCCAGGTGCCCTGCGACGACTCGGTGGTGCGGCCCGCGGGCCCGCGTCTGGTGATCCCCCTGCGCCGGGCCCGGGGCTTCGTTCCCCACCCCGTGGCGCTGCCCCTAAAATCGCCCGCCATCCTGGGGGTGGGGGCGGAGCAGAAAAACACCTTCTGCCTGGCCGAAGGCGGCGCCGCCTTTCTCAGCCAGCACATCGGCGACCTGGACACGGTGGAAACCTTCGATTACTACCGGCTGGCCGTGGCCCATTTCAAGGAATTGTGCCGCCAGGACCCGGCCATCGTGGCTCACGACCTGCACCCCCACTATCTCAGCAGCCGTTACGCCCTGGGACTTGCCGGGGTGAGGTTGATAGGGGTGCAGCACCATCACGCCCACATCGCCGCCTGTCTGGCGGAAAACCGCCGCACCGGCCCCTGCATCGGCATCGCCCTGGACGGCACCGGTTACGGCCCGGACCACACGGTCTGGGGCGGCGAGCTCCTGGTGGCGGACCTGGCCGGATTCACCCGGGCCGGCCATTTCGCTTGCGTCCGCCTGCCCGGGGGGGAGGCCGCGGTGCGAGACCCCCGCCGCATGGCCGCCGCCTACCTTTATGGAATCTACGGTGAAGGTTGGCCCAAGGTCGCCGGGCGGCTGGGCCTGGACTTCACCCCCCTGGAGGTGGGGATCCTCCAACGCCAGCTGGGCGGGGGGGTCAATGCACCCCTGACCTCCAGCGCCGGCCGCCTCTTTGACGCGGTGGCCGCGGCCCTAAGCGTCTGCCGCCGCCGCACTTACGAAGGCCAGCCCGCGGTGCAGCTGGAAATGGCCGCCCACGAAACCGAAGACGGATTCTACCCGGCGCCCCTAAAAGTCGAGCAGGAAACCCTGGTCCTGGATACCCTGACCATCTTCCGCCGGGTGGTGGAGGATTACTTGAATGGGGTGGAAGTTTCCAGAATCGCGGCCCGCTTCCACCATTCCCTGGCGCGCCTCCTGGCCGCGGCCTGCGAGACCGTCCGGGAGCAGACCGGCCTTGCCACCGTGGCCCTGTCCGGCGGGGTGTGGCAAAACGCCCTGATCCTCACCAGGCTGCAGGAGCGCCTGGAACCGCGTGGTTTTGAAGTGCTCACCCACACGCTGACCCCGCCCAACGACGGGTCCATTTCCCTGGGCCAGGTGGCCGT
>DASWLF010000051.1:0-1502 GCA_036396255.1 Desulfobaccales bacterium | reverse complement strand
GCTAATACCGGGTTGCGTTCAAATGGTTGTTTTTGTAGCCGCAGGCTTTAGCCTGCGCCGCACAGGCGAGACGCCTGTGCCACCAAGAAAAATTGGAAGAAAAAATTCGATTGGTCGCAACTCGGTATCAGGGCTCTTTCGTAAGTGGCCCCTGGCCCTCCCCCCAAAACCCATGCAGGAGGCCGGTCATGAAACGGACGTTGCTGACGGGCAATGGGGCGGTGGCCTGGGGGGCTCGCCTGGCCAAAGTGGATTACGTGCCGGCCTTCCCCATCACGCCCCAGACGGAGATCATCGAAACCCTGGCGGCCTGGATCGACGCCGGGGAAATAGACTGCCGCCTGGTCACCCTGGAATCCGAGCATTCCATGATCACTGCCGCCGGCGCCGCGGCCGCCACCGGGGTGCGGGTCTTTACCGCCACTTCCAGCCAGGGACTGCTGTACGCCATGGAGATGCTTTATACCGTCGCCGGGTGGCGGGTGCCCTTCGTTCTGGTGAACGTCTCCCGGGGCCTGGCCGCCCCCCTCACCCTGGAGCCCGACCACAACGACGTTCTGGCGGCCCGGGACAGCGGTTTCCTGCAAGTGCATTGCTCCACCTGCCAGGAGGTGTTGGACAGCGTCCTGATGGCGTTTCGCCTGGCCGAGGACCGCCGGGTGCGCCTGCCGGTGATGGTTAACCTGGACGGATTTTACCTCTCGTTCACCCGGGAACCGGTGGAGATTCCCGAGGCCGCCGCGGTTAACCGGTTCATCGGGCCCTTTGACCCCGAGAGTCTCAGCTTCCGGGCCAGCGCTCCCGTCAGCCAGGCGGTGGCGGTGCTGGGCGGCTCGCCGTATTCCTATTTCCGGTACGAAACCCACCTGGCAAATCTTAATGGACTCACCGTCTATAACGAGGTGGCCGCGGAATTCGCCCGGACCTTCGGCAGAACCCATGACGCGGTGGAAGCCTACCGCACCGACGATGCGGAAATCGTCTTCTTTATCATGGGCTCCTTTGCCACCAAGGCGAGAGCTGCCGTAGACCAGCTCAGGCTCGCCGGCAGGGCCGTGGGCCTGGTGCGGCCGCGCCTGCTGCGGCCCTTCCCGGAACAGGAGCTGCGTCGAGTTTTGGCCGGAAAAAAGGGGGTGGCGGTCATCGACCAGAACCTCTCCATGGGTAAGGGCGGGGTGCTTTTTGCGGAGCTGGCTTCGGCTCTTTACGGCCTGAAAGACGCGCCGGTCCTGGTCAGTTTCATCGGCGGCCTGGGAGGCCGGGATATCAGCCCGGAAGAGTTCTACGAGATGGCCGCGGTCACCCGCCAGGCCGCGGCCGCGGGCGTGGCGCCGCCGCCGCGCCTCCTTTATACGGAGGACGAGTTAAGGGAGGTCCGGAAACTCCAGTCGATAGCTCACGTCGAACGCCACAGGTTAGGCGGAAATTAACTTTGAACTTTGAACCTTAAACTTTGAACTAATCTAACCCGAGGACGAACTGCGGGAAGTCCGCAAACTCCA
>DASWLF010000050.1:0-2189 GCA_036396255.1 Desulfobaccales bacterium | reverse complement strand
CCAGACCCCTCCCCCAACCCCCATAAGAGAAGCGGGGTGAGCCGGATTGCTCCGGCACCCCGCTTTTCGTTTTCCTGAATCAATATTTTTTGGTGGCACAGGCGTCCCGCCTGTGCTTAATCTGCTGTGCAGGGCGCCCCGTACATTTCCCCCAAGGGGAGCAGAACTTCCTCCAGAGCCCGCTCCAGCAGCTGCAGGTAGTGGCCGGCGTCGTAGTCGTCCAGAGTCTCCAGGAAGGGCGCGGCCGCAACCCGGCACTCCTTGGGGCCGCCTTTCGCCTCCCGGTGCACGTAGCGCACCTTTTCCCCGGGCTGCAAATGGATGCCCGCATGCTCCAGTTGCCGCGCCGCCAGGGCCGTGGGGGTGTCCACTTTATAGTCCGCCAGCGGTTGCGACAGCACCCGGGTGATCACCAGGTCCTGGGGCCTGACGCTCCCTTCCCGGAGGCGCTGGCGAAAGCCCGCGGCCATCTCCTCCAACTCGGGTTTCAGGGCTGCCAGCTCTTCCGGCGTGGCGGCCTGGGCCAGCCTTGTCAGCATCTCCTCCTGGGCCCGGCGCACGAAAGGCGGGGTGTCCCGCCGGCGCAGCGCCAACCCCCGCACCTTCAGCGACCCATTCCCGAAGACCCCGAAGTAGCGGGTGGCCACCGGCCGCTTCGGATCCTGGCGGGAAGGCAAGAAATAGAGCCAGCGATACACCCCCTCGAGAGCCAGCTTCACCCCGGTGGCCGCGGAAACTTGGACGCACAATGCTTCCAGCTCCGCCTCATACCGATTGGTATTCAAATGGTAATTATTGCAGGCGCAAGCTTTAGCCTGCGCTGCACAGGCTGGAAAGCCTGTGCCACCTTCAAATCCCCCTGAGTCCTCCTTTTCCAAAGGGGGACTTTGAACCCCCCTTTGAAAAAGGGGGGCAAGGGGGATTTTCACCCCAGATTTTTGCACCCAGAGGCAGTCGGTGAGGCCGTGGAGAATCTCAAAACCCGCAGCCTCGAAGATCTCCTTGGCCCGGAGCAGCTTGTCCCGGCCATGGGCGGTCACCGCCTCGTGGGCCTCGATGCGCCCGAACCGGGCGTTTTTGTAGCCCAGATACCCGAAACAGGTGACCAGCATCCATTTCAGGGCATTCTGCCGTTCCTGGTAAGGTCCGGCCAACTCCGGCCCCACCTCCTTCGCCCTGGCCTTGAGCCGCTCCCGGAGCCGCAAAATGGGCCGGAGCGTCCGGGGGACCAACCCTTCCCGCCGCCGGCAGAGGCGGTAGCCCGCCTCGGGAACGGGATTTTGGGGGAGGGCCGGGGGATCAACGATCCCCCGCCCTCCCCCAAACCCCCGCCCAACCCCCTTTATGGGGGCCGGGCCAGGCGAGGCCAAAGGCCTCGACTGTCCCGGCCTATTTTGACCCTTAAGGGATTGGGGGAGGCCATGAGCCTTGGGCTCATGGCCATCATGTAAAAATGGGCCGCAGGCCCATTCGGGTAAGGGCGGGTGCCCTTAGCCCCCTCCCCCACCTCCACTGCGCCTGCGCAGCAGGGGCAATTTACCGTTTCCGGAGAGATGTTATGCACCGCCATGATGGTGGGGTACATGGAGGCGAAGTCCACTTCGGCCACGTTGAAGTGCAGGCCCGTCGGAGGCATGAAGGTGAGGCCGCCCTTGTCGATGGTCAGCAGTTCGGCTGCGGTTTTGAAGCGCTCCGGTTCGCCTTTGCGCCAGGGAATGAGGATGCCGTCGGCCGTGGCCCGGGCCAGTTGCATGGAGGTGATCAGGGTCCCGGGTGAGGCCCGGGCCGCCTGTTGCAGGGGCATCTGGCCGATCCGGGCGACCTGCACCAGGCCATGGAGGCCGGACTCCCGGAAGTAAAAGGAGTTGCGCCGGTCCACGTGCCAGCGACCGTAGCAGGGCGCCGACGATCCCTGATAGACGATGCGGCCGTAGGAAAAGTAGCTGCGCCCTCCCCTGAACTTCCGGGCCAGCGGCCGGCTCTCCCGGTCCAGGTGCAGGTTGGCGCCCAACTCCCGGCTCCAGCGCCTCAGGGCCGGGATGATCTCTTCATCTCCCCAGTCGCTGAGGATCAGGTCCGGGTCCGCCCGGCGCAGCCAGCGGGCCAGTTGGGCCAGCAGCCCGGCCAGGTCCGGGACCTCCAACTCCAGGGTGCGGCCTTCCCAGCCGATGGCCAGCCCGTTGCCTGCC
>DASWLF010000049.1:0-2569 GCA_036396255.1 Desulfobaccales bacterium | reverse complement strand
GCGTACCCCGAGTGGGTGTTGATGGGGAACTCCTTGTCGTAGTGGTAGACGTCCTGATAAAGCTTGATGAAATCCTGGATCACCTTTTTCTGAGGGTCGTTGTCCGCCAATTCGTTGGCCACCATCAGTTTGGTGGCCGGCATGCGGTCGCCCTCCGAAGCCTTGCCGGCCAGTTTGATATATTCCGGTCCCGGCTGGCCGTGGCACTGGAACAGGGGGATCTTGATGCCCAGCTGAGCCTTGTTCTTAGCGACAATGGCGCCGGCAGGCCCGATGGTCCAGCAGATAATGGCCTGAGGGCCGGCGTTCTTGATCTTGGTGAGCTGCGGGGTCATGTCGGTGTCCTTGGGGCCGAAGGACTCCTTGGCCACAAAGGTGATGCCGTAGTCCGGGGCCAGCTTCTCCAGCCACACGGCCCCGTCCTTGCCGAAGGGGTCCGAGGCGGTGAGCAAGGCCGCCTTGGTCAGGTTGTTCTTTTTCAGAAAGGCGTAGAGTGCCTTAACCGCGGTGGAAGAGCGCTGGGGCGACTTGAATATGCAGGTAAAGGGCCCGGTCTCCTTCATGATGGGCGGATCGCCCCCCACCGTCATGAAGGTGGGTACGCCCGCTTCCTCCACGATCTTCTTGACGTTCATCCCCTCGCCGGTGGAGGTGGGCCCGATAATGGCCGCCACCTTGTCCGAGAAAATGAATTTCTTGGCGATGGTGGCCGCCTTGGCCGGGTCGCTCTCGGTGTCGCCGATGACCAGTTCAATGGGCCGGCCGTTGATACCCCCTCCTTTGTTGATCTGGTCCACCACCATCTGGGCCACCAGCTTGGTGGGGGTGCCGATGGGGGCGTTGGGTCCGGACAGGGCGAAGAAGGCCCCCAGTTTGATGGGCTCCGCGGCCTGGGCCCCGGAGACCATGGTCCATAATACTGCCGCCGCCAATAAGATAATTACCAGTCCTCTTTTCATGAATCCTCTCCTTCTTTTTGAAGTGTCGGCGTCTGATTAGAAGAAAAATTAGATTCTATCTGCCAACTTTTCCGGTGCCCTTACTGCCTGCCGGGATGAGCGAAATGAATCTCACTGGGTTTAATATGCACCCCGGGTGCGGTGATTTTTCGATGTAGTCCACGTTAAAGACGCGGCAATCGGAATTTTTTGGGAAAGTCGGGGGCTGGCCCCCCCTGCCCGTCACCTATATCACAGAATCCTGAATCCTGGTATCGAAAACCCGTTTGCTTTTGCGCTCCGTACGGGGCAGCGCCCCGTAGCCCACCACCTCCACCTCCGGGGTCACCAGGAGCTTGTGTTTGACCACGTAGCGCACTTCCCGGGTTAGCTCGTCGGCCCGGCCCGGTTCCACCCCTTCGCCTCGCTCAACCTTGAGGACCATGTGATCCCGGCCGGCGTCATCCCGGGTCAGGTGGATCTGGTACTCGGAGCCCAGGCCGGGAATCTCCGAGAGAATCCGGTCGATGCTGCTGGGATAGATGTTCACCGCCCGGAACTTGAACATGTCGTCGGTGCGGCCCCGGATGCGGGAGTGGCGCGGCAAAATGGAACCGCAGGTGCACGGCCCCGGAATTATGCGGGTGATGTCCCGGGTGCGGTAGCGGAGCAGCGGCGCCGCCTCCTTGGTGAGGGTGGTGACCACCATCTCCCCCCACTCGTAATCGGGGAGCGGCTCCATAGTCTCCGGGTCCAGGATCTCCAGCAGGTAGTAGTCGCTCCAGTAATGGATGCAGTCGTGGTCCGGGCACTCGATGCCGGTGCCGGGGCCGTAGAGTTCCGTCAGGCCCACGATGTCGAAGAGTTCCACCCCGCCGAAGAGTTCCGAGATCTTGCGCCGCATGGAGACGGACGACCGCTCGGAGCCGTAGATGACCTTCTGCAGGTTGATCTTCTCGGCGATGCCCCGCTTGTGCACCTCCTCGGCCATGAGGAGGCCCATGGAGGCGGTGCAGCACAGCACCGTACTCTGCAGATCCACCAGGAACTCGCAGTGCATGTCCACGTTGCCCGGCCCCACCGGCACGGCCATGGCCCCCAGCTTCTCCACCCCCAACTGGAAGCCCACGCCCGCGGTCCAGACCCCGTAGCCCACCGCGATCTGCACCCGGTCCAGGGGCGTGACCCCCGCCATCTCGTAGCAGCGGGCGAAGAAATGAATCCAGTCGTCCAGGTCCTTCTGGGTATAGCCCAGGATCTTGCGGCTGCCGGTGGTGCCGCTGGAGGCGTGGATGCGCACGATTTGCTCAAAGGGCACGGCCCGGAAGGGGAAGGGGTAGCCCTCCCGCAGGTCCTCCGGGGTGGTGAGGGGGAGGCGGCGCAGGTCGTCCAAGGTGCGGAGGTCACCGGGGCTGACGCCGGCTTGCTCCAGCTTCTGGCGGTAAAAAGCAGAGCCCTCGTAGGCGTGGCGCACCGTCCATCTGAGCCCCTCCAGCTGGTGGGCCCTTAGTTCCTCCGCCGAGGTGAATGGGGGCATGAAGGTCTGTTTGCTCAAGTTCGGTTTCTCCAGTCTGATATTGGTCAGGCCGGCGGCCCCCAGGCGGGAGGCGGCCGGGTTGTCGCCCGAGCCC
>DASWLF010000048.1:0-2047 GCA_036396255.1 Desulfobaccales bacterium | reverse complement strand
CCTGGGGACGCCTGGGAATCAGACTCACTGCTGTACCACAAAAAAACAGGGTGACGTGCGCCTACTTGACAACTTTCAACCATATCAGGGGCGGACCCATGTGTCCGCCCTATTTTATGGCGCACACGCAGGTGCGCCCCTACGAAAATATTGAAAACTACAACTAGGAGACTACATAGTATCGTGTTTCACAAGTACCTTTACTAAGTTTTGGCAATAAATCTCTCCCTCCTCTGGTGGGAGGGGGTTGGGGGGAGGGGGTGTAGGGGCGGTTCGCGAACCGCCCCTACCTAATCACCCCCACCCCGACCCTACCCCATGAAGGGGGAGGGGAAAAAACCGATTCCTTAAGACAAGATATTTCTGAAACACAATACCAGTAGGGATGCTGCGCCCCTGATATTATGCCATTCCGGCGGACGAGTCAATTTTGACTGCCACCCCGGCTCCACCCCCGATTTTCCTTAAACTTAAGTTTTGAGATTCGGGAGTCAAGACGCCGGTGGGCCTAGAAGGTGGCCCTCACCCCCGGCCCCATTAGTTCGGCCAGCTTGGTTAAGGCTAAAGAAATAGCAACGTTCCCGAGCCAGACCTGACTTGCAACTCCCCTTGGAGATGGTTATAATTTTATCCACGTAATCATGAATCCTGAATTAACCCTCGATATTTATCTTGATCAATAAAATTAGAGAATTATGGAAAAAATCCCGGATCCCAAAGAGCTGGAAAAAGAGCTGAGCGATTACCTCAGCAAGAAATATGGCAGCCGCATCAAGGTGCTGGCGCCCCATTTTCTGGCGCGGCCCGAAAAAGACGCCAACGGTCAGGGCAAAGCCGGAAAACTCAGCAAGATTAATTTCGACCTGAAGCCCGAGGAGTTGGAGTCTTATCTCAACGAGTATGTCATCCAGCAGGCCCTGGCCAAAAGCATCCTGGCCACCAAGGTTTGCACCCATTTCAACCGTATCCGCCACTCCCTGGAGCAGGGCCGGGACCCCGAACCCGGAGTGGGGTCCATCAAAAACAACATCATCCTCATCGGCCCCACCGGGGTGGGCAAGACCTACCTGGTGAAGCTCATCGCCAACAAAATCGGGGTGCCCTTCATCAAGGGGGACGCCACCAAGTTCTCTGAGACCGGCTACGTGGGCGGGGACGTGGAAGACCTGGTGCGGGATCTGGTGTACGCCGCCGGCGATGACCTGGAGCTGGCCCAGTACGGCATCATTTATATCGACGAAATCGACAAGATCGCGTCCTCCGGCCACACCTGGGGCGGACCGGACGTCTCCCGCACCGGGGTGCAGCGGGCTCTCCTCAAACCCATGGAAGAGACTGAAGTGGACCTGAAGGTGGCCCACGACCCCGTGTCCCAGATTCAGGCCATCGAGCATTACCGGCGCACCGGCAAAAAGGAGAAACGCACCCTCAACACCCGCCACATCCTGTTCATCGTCAGCGGCGCCTTCAACGGCCTGGAAAAATTCGTCAAGGAGCGCCTCAGCAAGCAGGAAATCGGCTTCCGGGGCGAGCGCCTCTCCAAGACCAAAGACCGCCTCTTTCTGAAGCGGGTGAGCGCCGAAGACCTGATCAAGTACGGCTTCGAATCGGAGTTCGTGGGCCGCCTGCCGGTCATCTCGGTGCTGGACGAACTGACGGCCGACGACCTTTACGAAATCCTGCGCAACCCCAACAACCCCATCATCACCAGCAAGAAACGGGACTTCCTGGCCTACGGCATCGACGTCAAGTTCGAGGATGCAGCCCTGAGAAAGCTGGCGGACCGCGCCGCCCTGGAGAAGACCGGGGCCCGGGGCCTGGTGAGCGTCATCGAGCGGGTCCTCATCCAGTACGAAAAAAGGCTGCCGTCCACCGGCATCAAGGAGCTGGTGGTTACCCCCGAAGTGGTGACTCACTCTCAGGAGGAGTTGCAAAAGCTGCTGGCCCAACCCGACAGCCCGGATTTCAAGGCCCGCTTCCGGGAGGCCAGCCGCCGGGAGCAGGAAATCCTGAAGGAATCCATCTGGCGCCGGGAAAAGGAACTGCA
>DASWLF010000047.1:0-3849 GCA_036396255.1 Desulfobaccales bacterium | reverse complement strand
AATCCGCCTTTGCCAAAGGGGTATTTTTTCATTGCCTCCAAAGTTGCATCGCCTTCGATTTTGGCGCTGAATATCGGAAACTTGACCGCGGGTTTTTATCTTATTGAAAGGCTACGGAGAAGACGCTATGATGCCTTACCGTCATGACCAGGTTTGCTTTGCATTACTTAGCCGTTAGCAAGTGCCTCCGCACCGTTCTCGCATCGTTTTTCCTGTTCTGTATAACCCTCACCCTCACTGCCGCCCCTGTCCGGGCCGCGGAGCCCGCCACCGTGTCCTTCATTCCGCAATGGCAGCCCCAGGCGCAGTTCGCCGGCTATTACGTGGCCTACGAGAAGGGCTTCTACCGGCAGCACGGCCTGGACGTCAGGATCATGCGGGGCGGCCCCGATTGGCCGCCTTCGGAGATGCTGGCTCGGGGCCGGGCGGACTTCGGCACCATGATGCTCACCACCGGGATCAGCCAACGGGCCCGGGGGGAGAAACTGGTGAACATTGCCCAGGTCGTGCAGCGCTCGGCCCTCATGCTGGTGGCCAGGAAGGAGAGCGGCATCAACACGCCGCAAGATATGGACGGCAAAAAGGTGGGCCTCTGGGGAGAGGATTTCCAGGGGCAACCCCGGGCCTTTTTCCGCAAGTACGGCTTGAAGGTGCGGGTCATTCCCCAGTCGGCCACCCTGAACCTTTTTCTGCGGGGCGGCGTGGAGGTGGCTTCGGCCATGTGGTACAACGAATACCACCTGATTCTCAACGCCGGAGTGAACCCCGAAGAGCTCACCACCTTCATGATGGCCGACTACGGCTTGAATTTCCCTGAAGACGGCATTTACTGCCGGGAAGACCTGGCCGAAACCCATCCGGAGCGGTGCCGCCAGTTTGTCGGCGCCTCTCTTAAGGGATGGCAGTATGCCTTCGAACACCCCCAGGAGGCGCTGGACATCGTCATGCAGTATGTCAACGCCGCCAACCTGGCCACCGACCGGGTACACCAGAAGTGGATGCTGGAGAGGATGCGGGACCTCATCCAGCCGCCGGGAAGCGCCGCCCGCCCGGGGGTCTTGCTGGAGGCCGATTACCGACGAGTGGCGGAGGAACTCAAACTAAACGGCCTCATTAAGCAAATTCCGACTTTCTCCCGATTTTATGTTGACTGTGTGAACTAGAGATGAAACCCAAGGGACTGGCAACTAAACTCATCGTCTCCATACTGCCCAGCACCGCCATTATCTTCCTGGCAGCCTTTGTCTATAACTACCAGGTTTCTCAGGAAGCGGTTCTGGCCAAAGTGGCGGAAAACGCCCGGCACCTGACGCTGGAGACCGCCAATAAAATTGAAGTGGTCCTGAAAGGCGTGGAAAAGGTGCCCGGCAACCTGGCCGCCATCATCGAGGATTACCCCTACGACCGCCAGGACCTGGTGCGCCTGCTCCACAGCATCGTGGCAGGCAACCCGGAGCTCTACGGGGTGGCGCTGGCCTTCGAACCCTATGCCTTCGACCCCAAGTTGTATTATTTCTGCCCCTACGGCTGCCGGGAGGGCGACCGCATCAAGGTCAGCTTCCTGGGAGGAGACTCCTACCGCTACTTTTACTGGGACTGGTACCAGGTTCCCAAGGAGCTGAACCGTCCCCTGTGGAGCGAGCCCTACTTCGACGAAGGGGGCGGCAATATCATCATGTCCACCTTTTCCATGCCCTTTTACCAGGACCAGAACGGCATCCGGAAGTTCAAGGGGGTGGTCACCGCCGACCTTTCCCTCAACTGGCTGCAGAAACTGGTCTCCTCGGTGAAGATCCTTGAGACCGGCTACGCCTTTCTCATCTCTCAAAATGGGGTCTTCGTTACTCATCCGGAGCTGCGGCTCATCATGCGGGAGTCCATTTTCAGCGTGGCCGAAGCCAGGGACGACCCTAAATTGCGCCGCGTCGGCCAGAGCATGATAGCGGGCGAAAATGGCATGGTCCCCATCACCGACTTCGTTTCCGGGAAAAAGTCCTGGATGTACTATGCCCCGCTGCCCGCCACCGGCTGGTCCCTGGGGGTGGTCTTCCCGGATAGCGAACTGCTGGCCGACGTCAGGGTCCTGAGCTTAAAGCTAATGAGCATCGGCCTGGCGGGGCTGCTCTTTATTGGCCTGCTGATCATCGTTATTTCCGGTACCGTGGCCCGGCCCCTGAAAATCCTGGCCCACAAGACCACGGCCATGGCCCGGGGCGACTTCACCGCCACCGTGCCGGAGACCGGCACCCGGGAGACCGCCCACCTGGCCCGGTCCTTCAACGAAATGGGGCGCCAGCTCACCGATTACATCGAGAAGCGGGATTTCATCCGGGACACTTTCGGACGCTACGTTACCCATGAGGTGGTCAAACGCCTGCTGGAATCCAAGGAAAGCCTGGAGCTGGGGGGCGAGACCCGGGAGGTCTCCATCATCATGTCGGATTTGCGGGGCTTCACCGCCATCACCGCCGACATGGACCCGGAGGAGGTCATCACTTTTCTCAACCGCTATCTGGGCAAGATGATTGAAGTCCTGGTGGACCACCGGGCGGTCATCGACGAAATCATCGGCGACGGCATCCTGGCCTTCTTCGGGGCCCCGGAGCCCCTGGAGGACCACCCGGCCCGGGCCGTGGCCTGCGCCCTGGCCATGCAGGCGGCCATGGATGAAATCAACGCGGCCAACGAAGTGGACGGGCTGCCCCACCTGGAGATGGGCATCGCGGTGAACACCGGGGCCGTGGTGGTGGGCAACATCGGTTCGGAAAAGCGGATGAAGTACAGCGTGGTGGGGGCGCACGTCAATTTCACCGGCCGGATGGAATCCTACACCGTGGGCGGCCAGGTCCTGGTCAGCCCCAGCACCTACCAGCGGGTTAAGGACCGGGTGGAGGTGCGGGACACCCTTAAGGTGCAGATGAAGGGGGTGCCCCGGCCCGCCACCCTTTACGACGTCCGGGGCATCACCGGGCCTTACGAGGTCCATCTCAAGGACCGGCGCCAGACCCTGTTGCATCTCCCCCGGAAGATGATGGTGCGCCTCTACCGCATCAGCGACAAAATCGTCCGGGGCACCATCGAAGTGGCCTGGATCACGCATCTGTGCGACACCGCGGCCCAGGTCCATTTCGAAGGGGAGTTGCAGGAATGGGAAGATATCCGACTCCACCTGCTGGATGAGGCGGGCGCCGAAATCCCCGGCAAAATTTACGCCAAGGTCACCCTGGTGCAAGCCACGGAGGACGGCCGCCACCAGGCCACCATTCGCTTCACCTCGGTGTCCCCGGAGATCTACCAGATTATCCAGCGGGCGGTGAATGAGGGCGCCGAAACTTAAGAACAGTTCTCAATTTTACAGCGGGCTATCACCTCAACCTCAATTCCGGCGCATCCCTCCGGGCTCGCCTAGACTTTTAAGGCAGGCAACGGCGCCCTAGCCACCCTTTGGGATAAATTAACCGTAGCCAACCCTGACAGAACTGTTACCATTGGCAGCATGGGCCTCTTTGAGCGGAAAACCGAAGACCCCAGGGAGTTGAGCTTTTTTACCCTGCAGAGTCTGGTCTTCGGGCTGGTGGCCGCGGCCATCTGCAACGTTTACATCACCCAGCCGGTTTTGCCCGTAATCCAGACGGAATTCGGCGTCAGCCCCTCCCAGGCCTCCTACACCGTTTCCGCGGTGATTCTGGGAATCGCCTTGGCCAACCTGCCTTTCGGGTGGCTTTCAGACCGCTTTCCGGTGCGGCGCCTCATTCTGGTGGGAGGCGTGGTGGTGGCCGCGGCCGGCATCTGCTGCGCCGCCACCACTAATCTCACGGTCCTGGTGGCGGCCCGGTTCGTGCAGGGGCT
>DASWLF010000046.1:0-1822 GCA_036396255.1 Desulfobaccales bacterium | reverse complement strand
CACCCGGATCAGTTCGATAGGGCCCGGGCTGAATTGCAAGGAATCCTCGACTCCATCAGATTCCAGCGCTAACTGACGCTTAATGGCGGTCTCCCGGGGGGAGGCCGCCTGGTTTTTTATGGCCATAACCTTAACAGACATTGAGGAAGCCCAGGGCCGGCAGACCGGGGTGGTTCTCCACACCCCCCTGGTCTATTCCGATTCCTTGAGCCGGGCCAGCGGCCGCAAAGTCTTCCTGAAGCTGGAGAACCTGCAGACCACCGGCTCCTTCAAGCTCAGGGGTGCTCTAAATCGCCTGAAGCTCTTAAAAGAGCGGCGGGAGGGGGACAAGGTGGTGGCCGCTTCCGCCGGCAACCATGCCCAGGGGGTGGCCTTTGCCGCGGCCTATCTGAAAATTCCCGCCATAATCGTCATGCCTCAAGGAGCTTCCATCTCCAAGCAACTGGCCACCCGGGGTTACGGCGCCGCAGTGATCCTCCACGGCCAGGACCTGTCAGAGGCCCTGGAGCAGGCCCGGGCCCTGGCGGCCCAGGGCTACGTCTTCATCCACCCCTACGACGACCCCGAAGTGATGGCCGGGCAGGGGACCCTGGGGTTGGAAATCCTGGAGGACCTGCCCGGGGTGGACACCGTGGTGGTGCCGGTGGGGGGCGGGGGACTGGCCGCGGGCACCGCGGTGGCCTTGAAGGCGCTGAAGCCCCAGGTAAAGGTCCTGGGGGTGCAGACCGCCCAGGTGCCTTCCCTGGCCGCGGCCCTAAAGGCGGGCGGCCCCGCGCCGGTGCCCGCCAAGGCCACCCTGGCCGACGGCATCAACGTCCCCCTGGTGGGGCGGCATCCTTTTCCCTGGCTGCGGCAGCACTTGAGCGAGGTGCTCCTGGTGCAGGAAAGCGAAATCGTCCAGGCCCTGTTGTTCCTGCTGGAAGGGAAAAAAGTGCTGGCCGAAGGGGCCGGGGCGGTGGCCACCGCGGCTTTTTTGGGGCCGCTCCAGGGCCGCGACCTGGGGCAACAGGTGGTGCTGGTGGTGAGCGGCGGCAACATCGACATCCCGCTGCTGGAACGGGTGGTGCCCCGGGCCCTCCTGGAGCGCCGCCGCCTGGTGACCCTCAGGGTGGCCCTGAGCGATCACCCCGGGTCCCTGGGGCGCCTCACTGCCCTGTTGGGGGAACAGGGGGCCAACATCCTGCACCTGTTCCACGATCGCCTGGCCCGGGAACTCCCCCTGGATTACACCCGGGTGGAAATCAACCTGGAAATCCGGGGCCCGGAGCACGGCGACGCGGTGCTTCAGGCCCTGCGGGCGGCGGGCTACCAGGTGGAAGAAAAAAGATAGTTTTCTGTTTTCGGTTACCAAAAAGAGAATGTAGCCGCAGGCCTTAGCCTGGCCAGCGGTTGGCTGGCACGGAGGCCCGCCCCACCTTCACAAAGTTTTTTGGTGGGGCGGCCGTTCCTGGCCGCCTCTAAGTCTGTGCGATAAAAGGGAATTCGCTTACAATAGCCTGGCTGCCCCAAAAAAACCGAAAACCGAAAACCCTAAACAGAAGGAGCCTCAATGCCCATTGCCAACCGCATCAAAGCCGCCATGGAAGGCTCCTCCTGGATCCGCCGGATGTTTGAGGAGGGGGCGGAATTGAAGGCGAAACTGGGGCCGGAGAAGGTCTTTGACTTCACCCTGGGAAACCCAGACCTGGAGCCCCCGGCCCGCTTCAAGGACGAGCTGCGGGCGGCAGTTGCGGACCCGCGCCCCGGCCTCCATTGCTACATGCCCAACGCCGGTTTGGCCCCTACCCGCCAAGCCCTGGCGGAACACCTGAGCCGGGTGCAC
>DASWLF010000045.1:0-3327 GCA_036396255.1 Desulfobaccales bacterium | reverse complement strand
CCCTCAAGGGAGGGGGAGTTTCAAGACCCTGACTTATTATTCCGGGTTGCGTTCAAATGGTTGTTTCTATAGCCGCAGGCTTTACCGTGAAAGTCCGGGTGTAGGGGCGGGTTTAAAACCCGCCCCTACAGCGGCTTTCATTGTTGGGAGTGGCCCAAATCGGGTCATGGTCGTTTAGCCTGCGCCGCACAGGCGAGACGCCTGTGCCACCGAGAAAAGTTGGAAGAAAAATATTCTATTGGTCGCAACTCGGTATTACAGATACGAAAGGTACCAGCGGGAACCGTGAACCGGGTACTGCCGGCTGAGTCCAAATAAATCCGGGGCGCGAGGTGGGCAGGCCCTGAATACTGTGGTAAATTATTAAAGATAAATCCTCTATGCCGATGGGGGCTTTAGGGAGGGTGCCCTGGCGCCGCCTCCGGCAAAAATGGACGTAATGCCCAACTCGCTTCCCCATCAGGAACAGCCCATACCCCTGGAGGTGCGCCAACGGTTTCAGAAGATCCGGGCCGCCGGGGAGTTCTCCGCCGACCCGGCCGGGATCCGGCAGATTGTGGTGCGCTCTCCCAACTGGGTGGGGGATGCGGTGATGAGCCTGCCGGTTTTGAGCGGCCTGCAGCGGCTCTTTCCCCAGGCCCAGATCACCGTGCTGGCGGCCCGGCGGGTGGCCGGCCTCTTTGAGGAGCAGCCCGGGGTGGCAAAAATCGTTACTTACCCTTACGGCCGGGGCAAGTTTCAGGTCCTCTGGGGTCTCCGGGGCCGTTTTGACCTGGGCCTGGCTCTGCCAAACTCCCTGGAGTCGGCTCTGGGACTGTGGCTGCTGGGGGTGCCGGTGCGGGTGGGCTACAACGCCGACGCCCGCCGCCCCTTCCTCAACGTGGCGGTGACCGGCAGGCGGAGCCTGGCGGGTTTGCACCTGGTTTATTATTACCTGGGGATTCTTTCGGCTTTGGGGGAGCTTGCCGCCCTGGCGCCGCCGACCCTCCATCTGGCGGTCCCGGAGATTGCGGCGGCGGCGGAACTGTTGGCCGCGGCCCCGCTGAACGGCGCCACCGGCCCCTGGGTGGGTTTGAGCCCGGGCGCGGCTTACGGGCCGGCCAAGCGCTGGCCGCCGGAGCGGGTGGCGGCCCTGGGGGCGGCACTGCACCTGAAATACCAGGCCCGCTTGGTCCTCCTGGGGGAGCCGGCAGAACGGCCGGTGGCTGACCGGATTAAAGAGCTGCTGGGGTGCCCGGTCCTGGACCTGGTGGGCCGCACCGAGCTGCGGCAGGTGCTGGCGGTGCTGAGTCTGCTTAACGTCCTGGTCACCAACGACTCCGGCCTGATGCACGCGGCCGCGGCCCTGGGGGTGCCCCTGGTGGCCATTTTCGGGTCCACGGACCCCATGGCCACCGGACCCTTCTCCCCCCGGGCCACGGTGCTGCACCATCCCCAGGACTGCAGCCCCTGTTTCAAGCGGACCTGCGATATCGGTTACCCCTGCCTGAACGCCATCACCGTGGCCGAAGTCGTGGCCGCGGCCCGTCCCTGGCTGGCAAAGGCGCCATGAGCAGCCCCGCGGTTTTTCTCGACCGGGACGGCACCATCAATGAAGAGATGGGCTATATCTCCGAACCCGACCGCGTGTTACTGCTCCCCCAAGCAATCCCGGCCATCCGCCGGTTAAATGAAGCAGGGTTAAAAGTAGTGGTCATTACTAATCAATCCGGGATAGCCCGGGGATATTTTTTACCTCACACTCTCCAAGATATTCACCAGCGTTTACAGGACCTGCTTGCCGAAGGTGGGGCCCATTTAGATTCGGAGCTGATCTACTATTGCCCCCATGGACCGGATGATCCTTGTACCTGCCGCAAACCTCAACCCGGCTTGATTAAGCAGGCAGCTCAAGAGCATGACCTGGACCTCTCGAAATCTTATCTCATTGGAGATCGCTACCGGGATATCGAAGCTGCGGCCAACGCCGGGGTTAAAGGCATACTAGTGCTCACCGGCTACGGCCGGGGCGAATACGATCACCTGCGAGGCCTGAGCCCCGCCCAGCCGGTTTACGTGGCCCAGGACCTGCTGGACGCGGTGGCCTGGATCCTGGCGGATTTGAACAACGTCCTGTAATACAAAGCATATTTGCGGGTGGTTAACGCCTTTTAATCCCAATGCTGTTCACTTAAGCATTGGCAATTTCTATTTTTCGTAGGGGCGGGGTTTCCCCGCCCAATAAATGGCCCTTCTTATACCAGGGCGGGGAGACCCCGCCCCTACATGGCGCTTAAGTGAACAGTATTGCTTTTAATCCCCCTTTAGAAAATGGGGATTTTAAAGGCTTGTCCTCATGGCCCCCCCTTTTCTTAAGGCGGCCAGGGGGTGAGGCGTAAACCCCATCAATGTGAATGTTTCATACTTACCAGAAGAAATAGGGCGTGCCGTGCACGCCCATTTATGGCGGCCATAGGCCGCCCTATGAAGGGCATGGCCCACCAATTCAGGGTATCGTCTAACTGATAATGAATGAAGATTTACTCACCAGCCACCCCCGCATCCTCCTGGTCAAGCTAAGCTCCTTCGGGGACGTGCTCCATACCCTGCCCACCCTGGAGGCGTTGCGGGCCGCATATCCCGAGGGCCGCCTCACCTGGCTGGTGGAGGCGGCTTACGCCCCGCTGCTCAGCGGCCACCCCGCCCTGGACGAAGTGTGGGAGGCGCCCCGGCTCCGTCCCGGTAATTTCTTTAAAGGCACCAATCCTGCCATTTTCGGCGGCCTGCTGCGCCGGCTGCGGGCCCGGGACTTCGACCTGGTCCTCGACTTGCAGGGGCTGCTGAAGAGCGCGGTGTGGGTGTTTCTTTCCCGCAGCCCCCGGAAAGTGGGCTACGACCGGACCCGGGAGGGCAGCTACCTGGTCCTGACGGAGCGGGTGCCGCCATACGACCCGGAGGCCCATGCGGTGTGGCGCTATCTGAACCTGGCCCGTTATCTGGGGGCCCCGGTTGCCGCCCCCTCTGCCGCCCCCTCTGCCGCCCCCCCTGCCCTGCCCCGGTTTCGCCTGGGCCTGGATGCCGGGGTTGATCTCGGCCTCCTGATCCCCCAGGCGGGCCAACGCCCCCTGGCGGTCTTGCATCCCGGGGCCCGCTGGACCAGCAAACTGTGGCCCGCGGCCGGCTGGGCCCGGTTGGCCCAGTGGCTCCGGGCGGAGAAAGGGTTCCAGGTGGCCGTCACCGGCGCGGCTGCCGACCGGGACCTGGCGGCCCAAATCTGCGCCGGTTTGCGGCAGCCGGTGATAAACCTGGCGGGCCGCACTGACCTGGCGCAGTTGGCCGGGGTCCTGA
>DASWLF010000044.1:0-2635 GCA_036396255.1 Desulfobaccales bacterium | reverse complement strand
TTTCCGGCATTGGGGATCTATCCAGGACCGGCAGTTTCCCCTGATGCCTCCGCCGCCTTGACAAATAATAATCCTCGTGCTAATTATCCATGTAACTAACCAGCCCCCAGGCAATCCGGAACCCGGTGCAAATCCGGGGCGGTCCCGCCGCTGTAATCGGGGACGGAGAAGGTAAGGCAATCGCCGGCCACTGCCGGGGGCGGATCAATAACCCCGGTGGGAAGGCTGACCGACTCCGGCTGATCCGAGAGCCAGAAGACCTGCCTGGCGGTTTTTCGTAAGTTCGGCTACTCCTGATGGTAAAGGGAGTTCCATCCGACGGATGGGACTCCCTTTTTTGTTTCACCCCAAGACGCCAAGGCGCAAAGATAAAAATTCTTTGCGATCTTAGCGTCTTGGCGTGAAAATTTAACCGCTTACCCCCCGGCCTGGGGATATTCCCTTGATGGAAACTCCATCGGGAAAGGGCGTTTTTGTAGGGGCGGTTCGCGAACCGCCCCTACAGAACATCCAGCGCCCCCGCCCAGCCGGTAAATCACCGAGGAAGGAGGACAATCTATGGCAAAAGCGAAGAGTACGAAGAAACCCATCAGCATCCGTTACACCTGTGCTCCCAACGGGAACCAGGTGGGCCTGTCCCATTACCTGATGGCCGAGGCCAAGAAGAAATAAGGACATGGCCCAGGCAATTTCAACCTTGTGGGGCCCGTCCCAGGCGCAGGTCAACGCCGGGGCCGGGCCCCATTTCGACGTGCTGGAGGTGGGCCACGCCGATTACGTGGCCCTGATTAACGCGGACACCGCCTTCTGGATGCTGGCCCCCCGGGCGGAGGCCCTGGACTATCTCCTGGGCCCGGAGCTGCCCCGGGCCTTCCGGGAGAAGGAAGCCCAACTAACCGCGGACCTCAACACCGTGCGCTTCGGGCTCTTGCCTTCCGCGGTCTATTTCAACCCCACGGAGCGCTGCAACCTGGACTGCGGCTACTGTTACCTCCCCCGGGAGGCCAGGCGCAACGGCAAGGACATGGAGCCGGCCCGCGTGCTTACGGCCCTGGCCCGGCTGAAAGATTATTTTGTCAGCACCCTGCCGGAGGGGGCCCGGCCCCAGCTGGTGTTCCACGGCAGCGAACCGCTGCTGGCCCGGGAGGCGGTTTTTCAGGGAATCGAGCAATATGCGGGCTATTTCCGCTTCGGGGTCCAGACCAACGCCACCCTGCTGGACCGGGAAGCCCTGGAATTTCTCCGTGCCCAGGGTTGCGGCATCGGTATTTCCCTGGACGGCCCCACCGCGGAGATCGCCAACCGCACCCGGCGCACCTGGGGCGGCAGCGGCGTCTTCAACCAGGTGTCCCGGGCCCTGGTGGACCTGGCCGACTACCCGGGCCTCAACGTCATTTGCACCGTGACCCGGGAAAACGTGGCGGCGCTGCCGGAGCTGGTGGAGTTGCTGCACCGCCAGGGGGTGGCCAACGCCCTGCTCAACCCGGTCCGGGGCACCCAGGCCGGGGGCCGGGCCCTGATGCCGGACCAGTCCGAGCTGGCCCACTATTTCTTCGCCGCCCTGGACCGGGCCCATGAATTGTATGAAAAAACCGGGCGCCGGCTGGTCATCGGCAACTTCGCCAACCTGCTCCTGGGTCTGGTGGCTCCGGGGGCCCGGCGGCTGATGTGTGACATCTCCCCCTGCGGCGGCGGACGCTGCTTCTTCGCGGTGGGCGCCGGCGGCGAGGTGGCCCCCTGCAGCGAGTTCCTGGGCCTCAGTGAGTTCCACGGCGGCAGTCTCTTCGAAACCCCGGTGGCCGAACTGCTGAAGAGCCAGCCCTTCGCCCGGGTGACGGGCCGGGTGGTGGAGGACCTGGAACCCTGCAAGACCTGCGCGGTGCGGCATTTCTGCGGGGCCCCCTGCCCGGCCGAGGTCTACGCCAGCAACGGCACCTTGAAAGCGCCGGCCCCCTACTGCGATTTCTACGCGGCCCAGGCCCGCTACGCCTTTCAGGTCATCGCCCGGGGCCGCCTGGACGCCTACCTCTGGGACGGCTGGCGGGACGGCCTGAAGGAGATTGCGGTGATCTAACCGGGGGCACGGCTCGCCGTGCCCCTACCCCCCAGTCTCCTAAGCCCGGGAAGAGCAAAGCGAAAATGTGGAACAGCCGCCCTCGGCTGTTCTAGACTCAAAGTATGGTGGGCGGTGCCCACCCTACATTTAGTCACCTGCACCCATCCTTGGTCCTTGCTGAAAGCTAACAGCTGAGAGCTACTTCAAGGTTGCTGCAATTGAAAAGGGCGCCATGAATTGCGCCCCGACATTAACCCATTTTAATTTTATCCCTGCCGGAAGTTAAGCCAGGGAAACCCGGCGTCGCCTTTATCTCTTTAAAACTGAATCTCGAACAGGGAGCTGATGGAATCCTCGTGGTGGGTTCGGAGGATGGCCTGGGCCATCAGGTGCGATACCGGAAGTTGGACGATCTTAGGGCAGGCCCGGGCCTCCGGGCTTAAGGGGATGGTGTCGGTGACCACCAGGCGGTTCAGGGGCGAATCCATCACCCTTTGGACCGCGGGCCCGGAGAGCACCGCGTGGGTGCAGCAGGCATTGACGTTTCTGGCGCCCCGCTGCATGATTACCGCCGCGGCT
>DASWLF010000043.1:0-2190 GCA_036396255.1 Desulfobaccales bacterium | reverse complement strand
CACGGCACGCCGTGCCCCTACGGGTCAGAATGTAACCCCTTTTATGCTCCGAGTAATAATTGAAGAAGTTGGCGAATTATTTGAGACCCATTTTTATACCCCCCGTTTTTCAAAGGGGGACTTTATGTAGTACTGATCTTTGAGAATGCTCGCGATTAATGGTTGCTGATTTTCGCCACCAACTACTAGCTCAGTCTCCACGGAACTCCTCGCGGCCAGGCGCTGATCACCAACTCCGCGGCAGGGGGCTGGAAGATTGCCCGGCTGCAGAGGCCCAATCTTTATAACTCCGCCACTGCCGGGAAACCATGAAAACGGGTTGAGATTTGTGAAAATAGTTGATAACTTAAAAAGGTTTCCCCGGCGGCAGGCTAGCCCTGGGCTGGGGAGGCAAGCTTGAGGGAAGGGAGATTTTTGATGTCCGGCAAAACAGCACAGATCCGTAATCTGGTCCTGATCGGCCACGGCGGGTGCGGCAAGACCTCCCTGGCCGAGGCCCTCCTCTTTGGGGCGGGGGCCACCTCCCGGCTGGGAAAAGTAGATGACGGCAGTTCCGTCCTGGATTACGAGCCCGAAGAAATCAAGCGCAAAATTACCATTTCCAGCGCCTTCCACCACTACCAGTGGAAAAAGCACACGGTTTATCTGGCCGACACCCCCGGCGACGACAACTTCCTGGCCGACACCAAGGCCGCGCTCCATGTGGGCGACGCCGCCATCGTGGTGGTGGACGCGGTGGACGGCGTCAAGGTGGGCACCGAAAAGGTGTGGCACACGGCCAATCAATACCAGCTTCCCCGCCTGATCTTTATCAACAAAATGGACCGGGAGCGGGCCGACTTCGCCCAGGTGCTCAAGGAAATCAAGGAAATTCTGGGAGCCCCGGCGGTGCCGCTGCAGGTCCCCATTGGCCGGGAGGCCGCCTTCAAAGGCGTGGTGGATCTGATCACCCTCAAGGCTTATGTGGCCCAGGGCGGCAAGCTGGAAGCGGCCCCCATCCCCCCGGACCTGAAAGACGAAGTGGACTCCCTGCGCAACGACCTCCTGAACTTCGCGGCGGAAAGCGACGACGCCCTCATCGAAAAGTTTCTGGAAGCCGGGGAGCTCACCCCCGAGGAGATGTACCAGGGCCTCAGGATCGGCACTCTCAAGGGCAGCATCGTGCCGGTGCTGTGCGGCGCCACCCACGACAACCTGGGTTACCCGCTGCTGCTGGATGCCATCAACCAGTATCTCCCCGCCCCGGAGGACCGGGGACCGGTGCGGGGCAAAACCCCCCAGGGCGCCGAGGCGGCCCTGGAGCCGGACCCGGACGGGCCGCTGGCGTCCCAGGTCTTCAAGACGGTGGCCGATCCCTATGCCGGGCGGTTGTCCATTTTCCGGATCTACTCCGGCACCATGGCGGCGGACAGCACCGTGTTCAATGTGACCCGGGCCGTGCCGGAGCGCTACGGCCAGCTCTTCCTGCCGGAGGGCAAGGGGCAGAAATCGGTGAGCCATCTGGGTCCCGGCGCCTTCGGGGCGGTGGCCAAACTGAAAGAGACGGTCACCGGCGACACCCTGGCTTCGGAGGCCAAACCCATCCTCTTGCCGGTCATGTCGCCGTCCAAGCCCATGGTGACCTTTGCGGTGGAGACCAAGAAGCAGGGCGAAGAGGACAAGGCCTTCTCCTCCTTCTCCAAGCTCATTGAAGAAGATCCGTCGCTCTCCCTCACCCGCAACAGCGAAACCAAGGAAATTCTGCTGTCCGGCATGGGGTCGGTGCACATGGAAGCCACCGCGGAAAAATTGAAGCGCAAGTTCGGGGTGGAGGTCAACCTGAAGCCCCCCAAGGTGCCCTACCGCGAGACCATCAAGGGCACCGTCAAGGTCCAGGGCAAATACAAACGCCAGTCCGGCGGCCGGGGCCAGTACGGCGACACCTGGCTGGAACTGGAGCCCCTGCCCCGGAGCGCCGGCTTCGAGTTCGTGGACAAGATCGTGGGCGGCGCCATCCCCAGGCAGTACATCCCCTCGGTGGAAAAGGGCATCGTGGAGGCCAAAAATGAAGGGGTGCTGGCCGGCTTCCCGGTGGTGGATTTCCGCATCACCCTCTACGACGGCACCTTCCACGAAGTGGACTCCTCGGATATGGCCTTCAAGATCGCCGCCTCCATGGGCTTCAAGAAAGGCTGCCAGGCGGCCAACCCC
>DASWLF010000042.1:0-2026 GCA_036396255.1 Desulfobaccales bacterium | reverse complement strand
CGGGGCACGGCCCCGTCACCACCGTGGGCCAGGAGAAGCAGTATAACCCGTTTTTTTAAGGATTTTGGGGGGAGGGCCAGGGACCGACGGCCCCTGCCGCCCTCCCCTAAAACCCCACCCCCAACCCCCATAAGGGATTGGGGTGGGGGCTTGGGGGAGGGGTAAGGGCAACTTATAAAAAAGCCCTTAGCCCCTCCCCCAAAAGGACCCTGCCATGATCTTCACCGGCAAGCGTATTTTATTGGGGGTATCCGGCGGCATTGCGGCGTACAAGGCTGCGGAGTTGGCCCGGCGGTTGATCTCTGCCGGGGCCCGGGTCAAGGTGGTGATGACCCGGTCGGCCCAGGAGTTTGTGGGTCCCCTGACGTTCCAGGCCCTCACCGGGGAGAAGGTGGCGGCGGCCATGTTCGGGCCCGGCAGCGACCCCCTGGAGCACGTGGCCCTGGGGCAGGAGGTGGACGCCATCGTGTTGGCGCCGGCCACCGCCAATCTCATCGGCAAGCTGGCCGCGGGCATCGGCGACGATTTGCTCACCACCGTGATGCTGGCCGCCACCAAGCCGGTGCTGGTCTGCCCGGCCATGAACGACCAGATGTGGCACAACCCGGTGGTGCAGGAAAATCTGGACCGCCTAAGGGCCCGGGGCTTGCACGTGATGGAGCCGGAGGCCGGGGAGCTGGCCTGCGGCGCGGTGGGGCTGGGTCGGCTGCCGGAGCCGGAGGCCATAGTGGAGGCCGCCTCCCGCCTGGTGAGCCCCCAGGACTTCATGGGCTACCGGGTGCTGGTCACCGCCGGCCCCACTTATGAGGATTTCGACCCGGTGCGGTTTTTGACCAACCGCTCCAGCGGCAAGCAGGGCTATGCCCTGGCCCGGGTGGCCTGGCGCCGGGGGGCGGACGTCTGTCTGATCAGCGGCCCCACCGCGCGGTCGGCGCCTTACGGCGTGGAGCTGGTCCCGGTCCGCTCGGCCCGCGAAATGGCGGACGCGGTCAAAGAACGCTTCCCCGGGACCGACGTGCTGCTCATGGCCGCGGCGGTGAGCGATTACCGTCCCAGCCGGGCCGAAGTCAAGAAGATGAAGCGGGGCCAGGAGGAGATGCAATACCATCTGACCCAGAACCCCGATATCCTGAAGGGCCTGGCCCGGCGGAAGACCAGGCAGGTGGTGGTGGGCTTCGCGGCGGAGACTCACGACCTGGAAGCCGAGGCCCGCCGCAAAATGCGGGAGAAAAACCTGGACCTCATCGTGGCCAACGACGTCAACCGGCCTGATTCCGGCTTCCAGGCGGACACCAACGAAGTTACCCTCATGGGCCGGGAAGGCGAGGCGGAGCGTTTGCCCTTGCTCCACAAGGAAGAGGTGGCCGCCAGGATCCTGGATCGAGTGGCCCGCCTGGTGGCGGCCCGGTGGGAGACGGTCAGTGCCTGAGAGCCCGGTCCGGGAACTGCGGGAGCTGGTGACGGGACTCTCGGCCTGGCTTCGGTACCAGCGGCGTCTGGGCCTCAAGGCCCTGCCCGGGGAGGTGCTGGCGCGCCCCAAGGAAGAAACGGGCCGGGAAGAGCCCATCCCCACGTTGGCGGAGATCCGGCAGGAGATGGGGAAATGCCGCCGGTGCAAGCTTTACGCCGGCGCCACCCACCTGGTCTTCGGGGACGGCAACCCGGCCGCGGCCCTGATGTTTATCGGGGAGGCTCCGGGCGCCGAAGAAGACCTGCAGGGCCTGCCCTTCGTGGGGGCCGCGGGGCAGGTCTTGAACAACCTTTTGAGCAAACTGGGGCTGCGCCGGGACCAGGTCTACATCACCAACGTGGTCAAAAGCCGCCCCCCGGGGAACCGGGACCCGGAGGCCGACGAAATCGAGGCCTGCCTGCCGTTTCTCCTGAAGCAGATCAAGGCGGTGCGGCCCCGGGTGATCGTGACTTTGGGCCGGATGGCCACCCAGGCCTTGCTGGGCACGAAAGAGCCCCTGACCCGCCTCCGGGGGCGCTGGCAGCGTCATGACCACATCCGGGTGATGCCCACTTT
>DASWLF010000041.1:0-4246 GCA_036396255.1 Desulfobaccales bacterium | reverse complement strand
CCCTGGAAGAGATCCACCGGCTGCGGCCCCTGCGGGACCGATGCACCGCCTGCACCATCGACTGCTACCGGGACCCCAGCGTCTACCAATACCTGGCCGTCTCCGTGGCCGATTCCCTGGCAGCCCTGCGCCGGGGCCAGTGGCTTCAGGGCCTGGCAACCCTGCTGCACCCTTACAACGCCCTGTCCCTCACCGCCCTGCTGGAGGCCCGCCATTGGGTACAGGGATGAAAGAAGGGAAGTTTGGGGGAGGGGGCCAGGGGCAGACAGCCCCTGCCCCCGGCCCTCCCCTCAAATCTGCCAAAACCCTCATCTTCACCGCCGATGATTTTGGGTTGTCCGAGGTTTTGAATGGGGCGGTGGTTCTGGCCCACCGTTTGGGGGTGCTGCGCTGCGCCTCGCTGATGGCCGCGGCTCCCGCGGCGGCGCAGGCTTGCAGTCTGGCCCGGGGGTTACCCGGTCTCTGTCTGGGGGTGCATCTCACCCTGGTGCAGGGCGGCGCGGTGTTGTCTCCGGGCCGAATCCCCCATCTGGCTGACTCCCGGGGGCGTTTCCCCGCCAATCCCGTGGCCGCCGGTTGGCGTTACTTTTTCCAGCCCCGCCTGCTGCCGGAAATCCGCCGGGAGCTGGCCGCCCAGATCGAGACGGTGCTCCGGGCCGGGCTTACTCCCTGGCACTTGAACGGCCACCTCAACCTCCACCTCCACCCCCGGATTTTCCCCCTGGTGGTGGATTTGGCCCGGGAGTACGGGGTGCCCGGGGTGCGCCTGGCCCGGGAGGATTGGCGGGCCACCCTGGCCCTGGCCCCGGACCGCCCCTTGGCCAAGGTGGTCCAGGGACTGATCTTCATTCTTCTAAGCCGCCGGGCCCGAAGGCTGGCCCAAGACGCCGGCCTGGTTTACAATGACCACCTGTTCGGGCTCCTGAACGATGGGCGCATGACCGAAGAGTTTTTATTGGGCCTGATTCCCCGTCTGCAGCCGGGGGTGACTGAAATCTATTCCCACCCGGCCCTTTATCCGGACCCCGAACTGCGGCGCTGGGCCCCCGGATACCGCCGGCAGGAAGAGCTGGCCGCGCTCCTCAGCCCCCGCCTCCAGGAGGCCCTGACTGCCGCCGGGGTGGAGGTCAGCGATTTTCGCGCCCTAACTTTCCAGAAACAGAAGCCGGGCCCCGGCCCCCACAGGGAATATTAGAGGGGAACCCAATTTCCTGGTGGCGCCTGGTTAAAATTAACCGCGCGAATTGCGAAAGAATTATTATAATTAATGGGGCGGGGTCAGCCCGGAGCAACTTGTCGTAAAACCAGTTTGCCGCCCACCCGGCAAACGGTCAGCAACCGAGGTGACATCACATGGCAGGAATCAAGCAACTGTGGACCGTTTTTCTAAAGGGTTGGGTTCTGGCCCTGGCGTTTAGCCTGGCCTTGGGCGCCGCAGGGGCCCTGGCGGGCCAGCCCACCGAAGACATCAAGAAGCTCATGGAAGAAGTTCTGAGCATCTTACACAACCCGGGCCTCAAAACCCCGGCCCAGAAGCAACAACGCCTGGAGAAGATTGAGAAGCTGGCAGCCAGCCGCTTCGACTACCGGGAGATGGCCAAGCTCTCCCTGGACCCCACCTGGGACACTCTGACCAAGGCCCAGCAGGATGAGTTTGTCCACCTGTTCACTGAACTTCTAAAAGCTTCTTATGCCAGCAGAATTGATGAAATTGCCAATGCCCGGGTTGAGTATCAGCCCGAAAAGCTGGATGGGGATAAAGCCGAGGTGCATGCGGTGATCTTGCGCCCCAACGACAAAATTCCGGTGGACTTCCTGCTCCATCAAACCCCCAAAGGTTGGATGATCTACGACCTGGTCATCGAAAAGGTGAGCCTGGCCAGAAACTTTCAGCAGCAGTTCGGCTGCGCCATCCAGGGGGCTTCCTACAACTACCTGGTCCGCTGCCTGCGGGATAAATTACAAGAAGAGAAGGGGAACTGACCTCTCCCCTCCAGCCCCCTTGCCTTAAAATTCCAGGGGGGTATCCTTGCGGTAGGCCAGGGCCTGGCAGGAAGCCACCAGGCCTCCTTTGGAGTCGGTGACTTCAATGAAATAGGTGGCGGTACGCCGGCCGGCGTGGAGCTCCCGGGTTTGGGCGGTGAGGCGCTCCCCCATCCTGGGCGCCGCGTGGAAGGTGAGGTTCATGGTGAGGGCCACCGCCACCGTGCCGTGGGCGTTCACCGCGGCCTGAAAGGCCTCGTCCATGAGGGCGAAGACCGCCGACCCGTGCACCATCCCCAGGATATTGGCCATCTCCGGCCGGCAGGTCATGGACACTTTGGCCCGGCCCGGGCCCACCTCTTCCAGTTCCAGGCCCCAGTGCCGGGCCGTTCCCTGGGCCGCCACCCGCTCTTTAAAAGCCTGAAGAAATTTTGCGTCCGGTTCTGTCATGGTCGTCCTTTCGGGATCAGTCAGCTGCAAGCAAGGTTATCAATGGCAAGGCCCCCCGGCCCTTCCCTAAAATCACCTGTTCAACTCTTTGCCAGTGTAGCGTTTCGCAACTAATATGACATTTAAAACCAGGATTATTACCCCCCGTTTTTAAAGGGGGGTAAGGGCAGTAGTGTCCGGTAAGAAAATTGCTCTGGCAGCCAGGGCCTTTGCCCCATGAACTAACCATGATGAATATTTAAGCAATTATGAAGGTGGGCCGTGCCCACCCTACATGTCTGGACATGATGTCCTTGGTTTTCCGAGGACTCCCATTTTCATCAAAACAATCTTTGGTGGCACAGGCTTTCCAGCCTGTGCCGGCGCAGGCTAAAACCTACGGCTACATTCTGTCGAAACACCATACTAATTCTTTTCGTAGATCTCCGGGAACTGGTTCTTCCAGCGGCGGTGCAGCCAGAGATATTGCGACGGTGCGGTGCGCACCCAGGCCTCGATGGCCCGGTTCTGCAGTTCCAGGTGGCGCTTAATATCTCCCTCAATATCCGCGGTCTTCTCCATGGGGAGGGGCGGCAGAATCGCCAGCAGATGGCGGCCGTCGGGGAGCCGCCGGGAAAACGCCGGCAGGACCGGGATGTCCCGGCGGCGGGCCAGCAGGGCGGCCACCGGGGTGGTGCGGGCCGGTTTCCCGAAGAAGTCCACCAGCACCCCCTGGTCGGCCGCGGTGTTCTGGTCGATGACGATGCCCACCACCCGGTTCACCTGCAGATGATGCAGGATCTCCTTCATCCCCCTTTGCTTGCCCACCATCCAGTTGCCGCCGCGCCGCCTGAGATACCGGGCCAGCCGGGCCCCCCAGGGGTGGTCCAGGTCCCGGCCCACCACCGCCACCGGCCGCCACTGGAGGCCCAGGCCCAAGACCGTGTATTCCCAGTTGCCGGCATGGGCCGCCAACGCGATCAACCCCTGCCCCTGGGCCAGGGCCGCGTCGAACCGCTCCGCTCCCAGGATGACCACCCGGGATTTGATATACGACCGGGCGGCCACCAAGAGCTCCAGGGTCTCCCAGGCAAAGCGCACAAAATGGCGGAAGGTGGCCCGGGCCAACTGTTCCCGGGCTTCCGGGCCCAGTTCGCCGCCGTAGGCGAACTCCAGGTTGCGCCGGGTGATCCTGCGGTGGCGTTCATCCAGGCGATACCACAGCGCCGCCAGGGCCTGCGTCAGCTTCTCGCTCAATTTTTGCTTTTTGCCAGCCATATCCTGAGTGGTCCGGGTCAGATAGTGTCCCGATTGATTAATTGAGACCTCTGCAAAAGTCCAAGATAAATGCTCTCGCAGGTGGGAGGTCTTATAATCCCCCCTACCCCCCTTTAAGAAAGGGGGGTAATTAAAGACTAATCCCCTGATAAGTCAGTGATATTATTTTAAGTCCCCCTTTTCTAAAGGGGGATTTAGGGGGATTATTAAGCGGTTATTTTAATCCACCCTTCGCCCCCCTTTAGACAAGAGGGGTAAAAACCCCGGATTTAAATGTCATAGGATTTTTGAGACGCACTCCAGTGAACCTTTTCCCCAGTTAGGCCTCGTTTCCCCCACTTTAGGAGGACGGCCAAGGGTTTTAAGGGGAAGTCGGGGGCACTGACGAAAAAGGGCCCCGGCTCTCCCCTAAAAGCCACTTTTCATCGCCCTACTGGCGCCGGCCGTACAGGAGCACCGCCTCTTCCCCCACCAGGTCGGCGATGCGGGCCAGCAGCAGCCGGGCCGCCACCTCCTTGCCGCCGTGAAAAGCCGCCCGGCCCCCCCAGTGCCAGGG
>DASWLF010000040.1:0-6776 GCA_036396255.1 Desulfobaccales bacterium | reverse complement strand
GGGACGGGACCCTGGTGCCCATCTGGCTTTCCGCCCGGATTCTCCACGAGGGGGACCGGGAAGTCGGTATTGTCGGGTTTTTCCGGGACCTCTCGGAACGGAAACGGCTGGAAGAGGACCTGCTCCGCAGCGAACGCCTGGCCTCCCTGGGCAAGATGGTGGCCCACATCAGCCATGAAATCAAAAATCCCTTGACGACCATCGGCGGCTTTGCCGTCCAACTGGAGCGCCTGGCCGATTTGCCCGATGAAGCCCGGCGCAAGCTTAAGCTTATCAGCCAGGAGGTGCAGCGCCTGGAGAAGTTCCTGGGCGATTTAGGCACTTTTACCCGGGCCACCCCGGCCCGCAAGGTTCTGAGCGATATGCCGGCCTTAATCCGGGAGGTGGCGGAGCTGATGGAGGCCGGTTTCAAAGAGAGAGGCATCGCTTTCCGGCTCCAGGCCCCGGAAAACCTGGACCGGTTTAACTTTGACCCCGAGCAAATCCGCCGGGTTCTCATCAATCTGTTCAAAAATGCCCAGGAGGCCATGCCTCAAGGCGGCACCTTGACGGTGGGGGTGGAGCTGCTCCAGGACCAGGTGTGCCTCACCGTGGCCGACACCGGCCACGGTATCCCCCCGGAGCACCTGGAATTCCTTTTCACGCCGTTTTTCTCCACCAAGGAAGGGGGCACCGGCCTGGGCCTCACCATCTGCCGGGGCCTCATCGAGCAGCATCAGGGGACCATCGAAATGGACAGCGAGATGAATCGCGGCACCACCTGCATCATCCACCTGCCCTTGGGCAACACCCCCTAAAAGTCTGCCCTTTCCCTATTTTTCAGAAATTTCATGCGCAGCCGGTAAGCAGCCGATAAGAGGGTAGCAAACAGCTTACCCCAATGAACCCGCAACCGAGCCCAGACACCAACATGCTGCACTCGCCGCGCCCACCCCGCCTTGAAAGCGCCAGGGAGAATTACCTCGACCTCCTGCATCTGGCCGCCAAGCTCACCGGGGCGAACCACGCCGCCTTCCTGCCTCTGGACGGCCCCACCGGGTTGCTGGTCAACGCCGCCGACCGGGCTATCCCTGCCATTTATTGGGAGGCGGCCCAGGAGGTGGCCAGGAATCCCCTGCCCCTGCTGTTCCAATCCCGGGGCCAGCGCTCCTTTTCGCCTTTGCTGGCGGTGCCGGTGCAGCAACGGAATAATCTCCTGGGAGTGATGATCATCGGCGGGCGCCCCAGGCGGCCCTTGAACCGGAATGACCTGAACCTGGTGGCCCTGCTGGCGGAAAACCCCTCCCTGGTCTCCACCAACCTGGGGCAGCATGATAAAAACACCATCTACCTGCTGGAGTCCGTTCAGGCCCTGGTCAAGACCCTGGAGGCCCGGGACCACTACACCGGCCAGCACTGCAACCAGGTGACCGAGATCGCCCTGCACTTCGCCCGGGACCTGGGGTTGTCCCCTGAGGAGTTGGAGTCGGTGAAAACCGCCGGCTACCTCCACGATATCGGCAAAGTGGGAATCAGCGACCGGCTGCTTCTCAAGCAGGGGCCCTTGACCAGGGAGGAGCGGGCCATCATCGAAACCCATCCCATTATCGGCGAAAAGATCGTCCGGCCCCTGGGACTCAAGCGGCCAGCAAGAGAAATTATCCTGCACCACCACGAGCGCTGGGACGGCCGGGGCTACCCCCAGGGCCTGGCGGGGGAGGAAATTCCTTTCCTCTGCCGCCTGATGGCCCTGGCCGACGTCTTTGACGCCCTCACCAACGACCGGCCTTACCGGCGCCGGTTCTCCCTCCAGGATGCCTTAAAGAAGATCCGGGCGGAGGCCGGGACTCAGTTCGACCCGGACCTGGCCCGGCACTTCGTCAAGCTGATCTCCTCCCAAACGCGAAACCCCGTTCCTTTATTGGGAACTCAAGTTAAGACCTCTGAAAAATTCACGAAATCCCACCCAGGCCTTCTCTAACGGGCCCGGAAAGCCGCGTCCCTACGGTAAGCTGCCCGATTTAAAAGACTTATTAAAGGTAGGGTGGGCACCGCCCCTCCGCCGGTTATGGCGCCGGCGTCACCTTTACCCCCTATTTCCCCCGACTATTCTCCAAATCTCTATTTTTTCAGGGGACCCGATTTAAGTACTTGCGGAAATATGCCGAGCCTTGTGGTGAGGGCGTGAGGGGATAATTCACCTCTGCCGGGGAAGCTGCCGGGTCTGGGGGAGAAATGGCTGATCAGCGGTCGCATCCGCTCTTCAAGGAGGCCGGGACTTCGGCTGCAGGGCTGGCGCAGGTCCCGGGGCCCCAGAAGGCCAAGGCTTCACCTCCCCTTGCTCCCGCCCCTGATCCCCTGGAGCGCTGCCTGAATGAACTGGTCCGTTATTACCGGCACTCCTGCGCCGGGCGCCTGGTAAGCGGCATTGTTCACCAGATGAACACTCCCTTGCAGGTGCTCTCCTTCCAGCTGGAACTCCTGGACCAGAAGGACCGGGAAGAGCTCGAAACTCTGGAGGCCGGCCCCCTGGCGGCGGCCTCAAAACTGGGGGCGCTGCATGATTATCGCCGGCAGAAGCTCCGCCAGTTTCGCCTTGAGCTCGAAAAACTCCAGGACCTCACCCGCCGCCTCGTCCTGCAGGGAGCCCACGAAGAGGCCCAGGCCAAACGGCATCTAGATCTCAACCAGATATTACAAGCGCAACTGGAAATCTACCTGGCCCAGCCCTTTTTCAAGCACCGGGTCAAGCGGGAAATCCGTCTGGCCCCTGGCCTGCCGCCCATTTACGGGCATTACCTCGACTTCAGCCAGAGCTTCCGGAACCTCCTGGACAACGCCCTGGAAGCCATGGAGGGGCCGGCGGCGCCACAGTTGACCGTGGCCACGGCTCTTCAGGAGGGCTGCCGCGTTCTCCTGGTGGGTGACACCGGCACCGGCATCCCCCGGGAGACCATGCCCTTGATTTTCGAGCCCTTTTTCACCACCAGGCGGGACCACGCCGGCCTGGGGCTCTTCATGGTGCAGCGCCTCCTGGCCCCGTACGGTGCCGAAATCCGGGTGGAGAGCGCCCCCGGGGCCACCTGGGTAACGGTATCTTTGCCGGTGTGAGGGAGTTTTCGGTTCTGGGTTTGGGGTTTTCGGTTGGAGGCAGCGGGCGGATTCGAGTCCCGGGCTTGATTAAAGGTTCCTCCGGTCTTTAAAATCGCTTAAAAATGACAGTTTAAAGCAAAGGAACGATTCCCACCGCTCTCGGTGGTGGGGCGGGCCTCCGTGCCCCCCAGCTTCATTTTGGATGATAAAAAAAGGCAGGCACCGGGGGCCTGCCCCACCACCAACTGGCCTACCGAAAACCGAAAACCTTTCAAGGCGGCGGCTTGCGGTCCAGGTCGGCGGTCTGGAGAAAAACTTCCGCGGCCCGTCCGGCCCTGAAATACCTGGCGATTTTTCTTATTCGGGTCAATCGTTCCAGGGGGGCGGGGTGGGAGTCCAGAAAATAGGTGGTCATAAATGGATCCTTTTCATCCACCGCGGCCACCCGCTCCCACACGGTCGCGCCCCGGTCAAGATCATAGCCCGCCTGGAAAGCGTACCACAACCCATAGGCGTCGGCCTCCAGCTCGTCTTCCTGGGAGAAGACGCTCTCCACCGCATCCTGGGACACCCGGCGCACGTCCGGGTCCACCCTGAAATGCTTCCAGTCCAGAATTCTTCCCAGGGAAAAGGTGCTGAACGCGGTGACGGTCTCGCCCAGGAATTTCCCCAGTTGGCGGTGGGACGACCCCCGCACCAGGTGGCCCAGGGCATGGTGGGCCAGCTCATGGCCCACCACCACGGCCAGCTCGTCGTCATTGAGGCAGAAACTCACCAGGCGCTGGGTCAAGATAACCTGGCCGGGCGCCGCGTAGGCGTTGATCTTGCGGTCCTGGGTCTGGACCAGGATGGCGTACTCCGCCGGCAGGTGCTGGGGATAGAGCACCAGGGTGAATTTTTCCTCTTCCCGCTGGACCAGAATTTTCACCGGCCCTCTGAGATAGCGTTGCTGGGCCTCCAGGCCCACATGCTTGAGGTCCAGCATGATGGCGGCCAGCAGCTCCCCGGGAAGCAGAATGGAATAGACGTCATGGTGAGCGCGGGCGGTTTGGTAATTGGGATTGGAGCGGCGGGGCACCCCCTTGACCATCATAAAATCCTGGAATATACCCCGGGTGGCCCTGATATTCTCATCCCATCCCTCCACCCAGGTGGGCAGGGGCCAGTTGTGCACCGCCAGGATGAGGTCCCCGCGCTTCAGGCCGGCGTCATTCGCCGGGGAGGGGCGCCAGACCTGATCCACCGCCACCTTGCCGGTGGCGGTGACCCACCAGTTGAAGCCCAGGAAGGGATAGGTGCGGCCGTGAATCTGGGGGAGACAGGGCAGCAGGCGGAGAAAGACCCGGGAGACCCGCTCCGAGGACCAGGTCTGGTAGGGATGGCGCCAGGCCGCGGCCAGCTGGGCCGCTTCCTGCTCGGGGCCCGTGACCGCCGGCCGGGTCACTTCGGCGCAACCGCTCAGGCAGGCCAGGAGGAGCAAGAGTAGGACCAGCAAGACCCATCCTGAAGTCCACCCCCGAACCCCAAACTGATTCCGCTCAAAGGGCACGGCACGCCGTGCCCCTACAGGGCCTATTTTCATAAGAGGGAAAATATAATTGTGAATCATCTCCAACCAAATTCCAGGTGCGGGGCGTTATCGCAATTCTTTTTGTAGGGGCACGGCGTGCCGTGCCCTATCCTGGTTTTATGGACGGCGGCTTATCCGCCCCTCCTCAAAACCGCCACCGGAACGACGCCCCCGCGGTCAGGAGGCGGTAGTTGTCCACCCACTCCCGGAAATAAAAGAGATGCACGTCCATGTAAAAGTTGTGCACGAACTCCCACTCCAGGGCCGCCAGCCCCTGGAGGGCCGGGCCAAAGTCGCCGTGCTGGCTCACCCCCTGCACCGTGCCCTGGAGGATGATGGTGGGCAGGCGGAAGAGCTGGCGGTCGAAGTCCAGACCCAGGCCGAAGGCGTGGTAGGCGTGGGGACTGAAATAAGCGCGTTGCTGCTCCCGGTAAGCCGCCAGGTAGTAATGGGGGGTGAGGTCCAGATGCATCCGGGGCTGGCCCACAGCCTGCCAGGTCAGCCCCTGGTAAAGGGTGACGCGGCGGTTCTGGTCCGAGAAGAAGGCCCCGGCCGCGGTGCCCCGCCATTCCAGGCCCGGCTTGAATTGATGGGTGTACGACAGGTCCACCTGGTGATAGGTGGTGAGGCGCGCCTCCGTCAGGTTCAGCACCGACTGGTACAGGCGGGGAAACACATAGGCTTCCTGGTCAAAGATGTCCCGGCGGCTGTATCTCAGGGCCGCGTCGGTGCGGGAAGTGGGCGAGAAACCCAACTCCAGGGACCCCAGGAAGCGGTTGCGGGCCTCTTTCTCAGTCAACCCCAGGCTGGTGGTGGTGTCCACCAGGTGGGGAATGGGAAACGGGACCCATTGCGCCCCTTGCTGCACCACGGTAAGATCCACCCGCCTCCAGTAGCGCCGCAAAATGATCTCGCCGCTGAGGCGCAACCGGTCCTCCACCGCCAGGGGGCCCAGACCCAGGGAGACCTCGGCCCGGCGCAGGCGGCTGGCGGCCCGGGTTTGCTGGTCATAGACCCGGTCCAGTCCCAGGTTCAGGCGCCCCTGCTTCACCCATTCGGTGTTCTGGTTGTATTCCCGGTATTCGGCCCCGATTCGGGCCGGCAGCACCTTGGTGAGCCAGAAGGCGCCTTCCATGCGGAAAATGCCGCCGTAGAGCTTGTTGCTGTCCGTGAAAAACAGGGACTCGGGCTGGACGATGGGAATTACCTCGGTTAAAAAGGCCGGCAGGTAATTGCTGAGGCCCAGGCCCCGGGGCTCCCGGCCGAAGCGGGAAAACTGTAAGGGCCGCTGGGCCTCTTCGGGGCGGCGTTCGCCCCGGGAATAAGGGAAGCCCCGGGAGGCCATCTGGGGGCGCATCTGCTGGCGGACATATTCCAGTTCGTTGAGGAGCTCGATGTCGGCGGGCGCCTGCTTCAGGGCCTCGGCATAGTCTTTGTAGGCCGCGGCCCAGTTCTCCCGGGCCTTGGCCCGTCTGGCCTTGGCCACCCGGGCCACCTGGGTGCCGGGCTGGGTCTGGACAATGGCCGCATAGAGGTCCCCCGCCCCCTTGTCGCCCATGGCCTCCAGGGTTCGGGCCTTCTCCATGAGCCACTCTTCCCGGGGAATCTTGCCTTGCAGCCGGCCCAGGACCGAGAGTGCTTCTTGATAGCTGTGCTCGCCCCGGCAGGCCTGGGCCAGCAGCAGCAGGGCCCGGGGGTGCTCCGGGGAGTCTTCCGGAATCCTGGCCACCATGGCTTTGACCCCTTCGTACTGGCCCCGCATCAGGTAGAGGCGGGCCATCTCCAGGGGGGCGCCGGATTTGTCCGGTTGTTTCTCCAGGGAGGCCAGGGCCTGGCCCCACTCCTTCCGGTCCAGCTGGTTGGCCAGCAGCATGGCGGCGATCTTCTGATCATTGGGCCTGAGCCGCAGCGCCCGGCGCAAATAGCCCGCCGCGGCCCGCTTATCCCCCAGCTCCGCCGCCAACCAGGCCAGGCCCACCAGCTCTCCGGGGCTTTGGGGCCGTTTGTGGCGGCGATATTCCTGCACCACGTGCAGCAGATAATTGATCTTGCCGGCCTGGCGACCCGACTGGCCGGCGAAATAGGCCAGGGCCGCGGCATACTCGGGCCCACCCACCCGGATGCCGGGAATCCG
>DASWLF010000039.1:0-3099 GCA_036396255.1 Desulfobaccales bacterium | reverse complement strand
AAGGAGATGGCCGGCATGCGCGCCTTACGCACGGTGAAGGCGTTTTTCCCCACGAAGTCGCGCTCCGGGTGGGTCAGGAAGATGGCCTGGTTGTTCATGATCCAGGCATAGCCGGTCTTGCCGCTCTTGATGCCCCGGGTGAACTTGCCGGCCAGGTGATGGGCGTCGATGTAGAAGGCCAGCACCCCGGACCAGGCCCCGGAAGGATGGGGATGGCTCTCATCCACCGATTCCTCGTAGGTGGGCACCGCCATCACCACGATGAGGCGGCCGATGTAGTTGGGGATCGCGGTGCAAACCGGCCCCACGTAAACTCGGCCTTTGTTCTCCGGCTTGCTGGCCCACTCCAGGAAGGGGGCGTCTTTATAAGCGCCGGTGGTGACGTGGTCCAGGCCCCGGCCGTCCACCAGGTGGGCCCGATTTCCCTCCCGGTCCAGGCGGACGATTTCCACCACGCCCTCCTCCTTGACGCTGGACAGGGTGGCCCGCATGCGGTTGGCCCAGGTCAGAGGTTCCAGGTACTGGATGGAGGGGGAGAAATTCAGGGTGCTCAACTCCCGCTTCAAGAAGTTGATGTCCTGCTCCAGCAGGCCGGCGGTGTGCTGGGCCAGCACCAGCTGCTGCTGGTTGAAGTCCTCCTTGACGATCTCCCGCATCTGGTTGGCGGACTTGAGACCCAGATAGATGCTGGTGCCCAACAAGATGAGGTTCACCGTCACCAGTAAGGCCAGGGCGTGCTTGGAAACCAGAAAAGGGAATCGCCGCATCAATTGGTGGCCTCCACGTGTTCGCGCAAAAAGTCTTTAATGTACCAGTCCACGATGCTCTCGGAAAACAGCACCATGTCCAGCTGCTTGGTGTACAGGGTGAGCTTACCCAACCATACCAGGCGCTGGCTCATATTTTCCAGCGAATATTTGGCCAGGCGGGCCTCGATGAGGTCCCCTTTCCGCTGGTAGTTGAGGTGCAGATGGTCGATGATTTCTTCAATGAGGCGGGCCCGCCGCTCCCGCCGTTCCGGGGTGGAGCCGCCGCCCCGGAAACTGAAGGTCAGATAGTTGTCGTTGATTTGCTCCGAGAGGTAGGCCTCCACCGTGGAGAGATGATACCCCAGGCGGATGTTAAAGTTCATATAATTTTTGGACAACACCACGTAACTCTGGTCCCGCCAGGGGGCTTCGCCCTGGGCCACTTCCGCCTCGCCTTTGACGAAGACGGAAGACAGGCTTTGGACGCCCTGGGGTTTGGCCTGGGGCCAGCGCATGGCGGTGAGGCCCTCCCAGAAAGCCTTGAAGGGCAGGGAAACCACCTGCTGCGGCCGCACCTTGCGCCCCCAGCCCCGCTTGAGGCCGCCGCCCAGGTCCAGGATCCGCACCTTGAAGGGCAGGTCGGATTCCAGGTCCACCACTTCCCCGGCGGACTCCACTTCGTCTGTCGCCAGCCTGAACATCTCCCGCATGGAAAACTCGTGGGCAAAGCGCACGATGTCGTGGAGGGTGCGGCAGCCCTCGGGGGTGAAGGTGGTCTCATCCTTGGGGTTGATGAGGTTCAGGGGGACGATCTGCTTGACCACCGCCTGCAGGGTTTGAAAAACGGGGCTGTCCGCCAGGTCGTTCCGCCGGTCCTCCTCCGGCTCCAGGAGTTCGGTGATCAGCCCGTCATAGACGTTGTTGTAGTTGGCGTCCACCGTCACCACTTGTCCGGGCTTGAGGATTTGGGTGGCGTTGCCGGTGTTCAAGATGGCGGGGAGGCGGAACTCCCGGGCCAAGAGCGCCATGTGGCCGGTGGGGCTGCCGGCGTCGGTGATGATGGCCGCGGCCTGGGGCATCACCGTCACGTACTTGGGGGAGGTGTGGCGGGCCACCAGGACCCCGCCGGGGGGGAATTTTTTCAGGTCCTCATCCCGGCGCACCAGCACCACGGGGCCGGCCCCCACCCCCCGGCAGGCCACGGTGCCCTGGTCGATGAGCACCGGGTACTGCTTGAGGGTTCGGATGGGCGGCCGCTCCGGGGCCTTCTTGGTCGGGACCTGCAGCAGCCGGGACTGCAGGAGCCATAGCTGACCGGCCTCGTCCAGGGCCCACTCCAAGTCCTGGGGTTTCCGGTAATGGGCCTCCAGGATGGCCGCCCACTTGATGAGCTGCTCGATCTGGGGCGGCGCCAGGCAGGGGGCCGTCACCTGCTCCGGCGGCACCGGCGCCTCCTCCACCCCGCCGCCGGGACGGCTCACCAGCATCACTTTTTTGGCCGGGATGGTTTGCTTCAGGACGCGGCCGGGGGGATCGTAGGCCACCAGGTAATGGTCCGGATTGATGACGCCGCCCACCGCGTATTTGCCCAGGCCCCAGACCGCGTTGATCAGAGCCCCCTCCACCTCCGAGGCCTCGGGGTTGCGGGTGAAGAGGACGCCGCTGGCCCGGGCCCGGATCATGGGCATCACCGCCACCCCCATGGCCATCTCCTCTTCTTTGAACCCCTTGTTTTTGTAATAAAACAGGGCCCGGGGAGTGAACAGGCTGGCCACGATGTCTTTATAGCGGCTCACCATTTCGGCGGGCGGCACATTGAGATAGGTGGCGTACTGCCCGGCAAAGGTGAAGGTCAGGTCTTCGCCCACGGCGCTGGAGCGCATGGCCACCAGGGGGGCCTCACCTCCGGGGGCCGGCAGGCGGCCGTAGGCCTCGGTGATGGCCTCCTCAAGCGGCGGCGGCACCTGGGCCGCCAGCACCATCTCTTTCAGCTCCTCGCTGACCTGGGCCAGGCTGTCCAGGTCGTCCAGGCGCCAGCGCCCCAGGAGGTCGGTGATGCGGGCCGCCAGCTGATTGTGGTCCAGGAACACCTTGTAGGCATAAGTGGAGATGGCAAAGCCCGGCGGCACCGGCAGGCCCACCCGGTTCCGGACTTCGCCCAGGTTGGCGTTTTTGCCCCCCACCATCTCCGCCAGGCCGGCGTCAAGATCGTCAAAAGAAATGACCAGGGGCGCGGCGGGAATCTCCCGGCGGCGGGTGAGTGTCTGCTGCACTGCTGCGGTGACCCGCTCCAGGGCGGCGCTCAGGTTTTGGTAGCGGCCGCTCCCTAAACCGTTGAGGGCCGCCACCA
>DASWLF010000038.1:0-6983 GCA_036396255.1 Desulfobaccales bacterium | reverse complement strand
CCGAAACCCGCCCCCAAGCCCGGATCTCCCACCGAGAGCAAGGGCAAGATCATTCCCCTGGTCCGGAAAACCTAGTGCTTGGTTGCGAAAATCAGCGTAAGTAATTGCGAGCCCCCTCAAAGATTCAGGACTATATAAAGTCCCCCTTTGCAAAATGGGGATTAGGGGCAATGATGTTCACTTAAGCCTTCGGTTCCTTTTTTATCGTAGGGGCGGGGTTTCCCCGCCCAATAAAATAAGGATGTTCAACCAACAAGGGCTGGGAGACCCAGCCCCTACAATGGCGCTTAAGTGAACATCATTGGGATTAGGGGGGTTTTCAAGTGGTTATTATAAAATCCCCTCTACCCCCCCTTTGGAAAAGGGGGGAAAAATAGGTCTCAAATAAGGCGCGAACTTCTGCAACCAAGTACTAGTATCGTGTTTCACCAGTACCTTTACTAAGTTTTGGCAATAAATCTCCCCTCCCCTGGTGGGAGGGGGTTGGGGGGAGGGGGAAATATGTTGAAATTGCAAGATATTCTCACCCCCACCCTGACCCTCCCCCATCAAGGGGGAGGGGAAAAAGCCGATTCTTTAAGGCAAGAAATTTCTGAAACACAACACTAGCCCTGGGGACCGGGTTGGTAGTCCCGGGTGGTTTGGGCCCGACTAGCCAGGTGCCGGGCCGGACCCCGGGAAAGGGTTGCCCACCCTGGACCGGCTTGACCTTCCCGGCTCGGCGGCTTCTTTTATATTGTTTTTAACCTGGTGATTTTAATAAAATAAATAATAGATTCAATTTCCTGTCCGACAAGCTGCGGTTTTTCCCCATGAGAATTTTGTTGGTGCAACCCACTACCAAGTATCCGGACCGGCGACCCCTGCGCAGCCGCACCCGCTGGCTGTTGGGCCTCACCTTACCCTACCTGGCGGCCCTCACTCCCAAGGGCATCCAGGTGGACCTGGCCGACGACCGCCTCAGGCCCATTCCGTACCAGGGGGACTATGATCTGGTGGGCATCACCGCCACCTGCGCCACTGCGGAGCGGGCCTTCGAGATCTCCCGCGAGTTTCGCCGGCGGGGCCGGCAGGTGGTGATGGGCGGGTTTCACGTTTCCCTCCATCCCGAGGAGGTCTTGGAGCACTGCGACGCGGTGGTGGTTGGGGAGGCGGAGTCGGTCTGGACCCAGGTACTGGAAGATGCCCGGGTAAAACGGCTCCAGCCGCGCTACCAGGCTTCTGAATTTCACGACCTGGCGGCTCTGCCCCGGCCCCGCCTGGAACTGGTGGATTTCCAGCGCTACCGGGTAAAGATCATCCCCACCCAGACTTCCCGGGGGTGTCCGTACCACTGCGCCTTCTGCGAGGTCCCCATCATTTACGGGCACACCTACCGGCGCCGCCCCCTGGGGGAAGTCATCGCCGAGATCCAGGCCAACGTCCGCCTCACCGGCCTCAGGAACATCTACTTCATCGACGACAACCTCACGGGCCACAGGGATTACGCCAAGGAGCTCTTCCAGGCCCTGATTCCCTTGAACCTCAAGTGGAGCTGCCTGTGGACCATCAACACCTCCAGGGACGAAGACCTGCTGGACCTGGCGAAGAAATCGGGCTGCAGCCACGTGAACATCGGCATCGAGAACGTCTGCCAGGAGTCCATCTCTTCCATCGACAAGGTGCAAAACCCGGTGGCGGAGTACGAGTGGCTCCTGGGGCGCCTGCGGCAGCGGGGGATTTTCTATTCCCTGAACTTCATGTTCGGCCTGGACGGGGATCACCAGGAGCTGTTTGACGAGACCCTGGCCTTCCTGGAAAAGGTCAAGGCCCCCATGGCCTTTTTCAACGTGGCCACCCCCCGCCGGGGGACCCCCATGTGGGACCAGCTCAACCAGGAAGGCCGGGTGCACAATCCCGAGGCGGAAAAGTATCTGGGCATGGTCTGCAACTTCTACCCCAGGCACATGACCCCGGAGGAGTGCGAGGCGGGGGTGTGGCGCTGCTTTAAAAAATTTTACTCGTTTTCCTCCATCTGCCGCCGCCTGCTGCTGCCGCCGACGCGCTACATCTTCCAGGGACTGCCCAGCAACCTCTTTTTCCACTGGTCGGCGGCCCGGAAAATCGATCCGGTGGATTTTTATTAGCCCAGGGAGGGGAAGGCCGCCAGCAGCCCCTGGATGACGAACTGCACCGCCAGGGCGCACAGAATCAGCCCCATGATGCGGGTCAGGAGCCGGATGCTGCTTTCTTTCAGCAAGGTGAGGACCCGGTCGGCGAAGACGAAGCAGATATAGGTGAAAAACAGGATAAGAATGATGGCCAGCAGCAGGAGGCCGTCCTCCGCCCGGTTGCTGGCCTGGCTGGTCAGCACCAGCACGGTGGTGATGGCCCCGGGGCCGCTGAGCAGCGGCATGGCCAGGGGCGCCAGGGCGACGTCGCGGTAATCCGCGGCCACCAGGCTGGAGGAGGTGTCCAGGCGGTTGAAATGGCCCCGGCCCTCCAGCATGTCGAAGGCGATGCGGAACAGGATGAGGCCCCCGGCGATCTGGAAGGCCGGCAAGCCGATGCCGAGGAATCTGATGATGAAGCGGCCGACGATTACGAACAGGGCCAGGATCACGAAGGAAAAGAAGCAGGCCCGTCCGGCCAGGCCCCGGGCCGCCTGGGGGGACAAGTCCGAGGACAGGGCCAGATAAGGGAAGAGATTCCCCGGCGGATCAATTATGATAAAAAGAGAGATCAGGCTGGTGATGAAGAAGGACCACAGGGGCCCGATAATTTCGTGCACCATGACCGCCTTGGGCTAGAAGGGTAATCTATGGCAAGCCACCAGGTAAACAAAACCTACCAAGAAATTAATGACAAAATCAGGAAAGGTCAAGCGGTGGTGGTCACCGCGGAGGAGATTATCGACTTGGTGCGCCGCAAAGGCGAAGTGGCAGCGGCCCGCACCGTGGACGTGGTCACCACCGGAACCTTTTCCCCCATGTGCTCCTCCGGGGCCTTCATCAATTTCGGCCACGCCAAGCCGCCCATCAAGGCGTCCCGGGTGTGGCTCAACAATGTGCCGGCTTACGCGGGGCTGGCCGCGGTGGACGTCTATATCGGCGCCACCGAGCCCGCGGCCGATGACCCCCTGAACAAAGTCTACCCCGGGGAGTTCAAATACGGCGGGGGCCACGTCATTCAAGACCTGGTGGCGGGCAAGGCGGTTCATCTGGTGGCCGAGGCTTACGGCACCGATTGCTATCCCAACAAGCGCCTGGAGCGGGACTTTACCCTGAAGCAGATGGTCAACGCCATCCTCTGCAACCCCCGCAACTGCTATCAGAATTACAACGTGGCGGTCAATCTCTCCAACCGCACCATCTACACCTATATGGGGCCCCTGCGGCCCCGGGCCGGCAACGCCAATTTCTGCACCGCGGGCGAGCTCAGCCCCCTGTTCAATGACCCTTTCTACCGCACCATCGGGGTCGGCAGCCGCATCTTCCTGGGAGGGGGCGTGGGCTACGTGGTCTTCCCAGGCACCCAGCACAACCCGGCCAAACCCCGGGCAGAAAACGGGGTCCCCCTGGGCCCGGCCGGCACCCTCATGGTGATGGGCGACCTGAAGAAGATGAACCCCCGGTACCTGGTGGGGGTAAGCCTGCTGGGCTACGGCTGCTCCCTGGCCGTAGGCCTGGGCATCCCCATCCCCCTGCTCAATGAGGAAATCGCCCACTACTGCGGGGTTTCCGATGCAGAACTTCTGGCCCCCATCGTGGATTATGGGGCCGATTACCCCGCCGGCACCGGCCGCATCCTGGGTCAGGTGAGCTACGCCCAGTTGAAAAGCGGCGCCATCACCCTGGACGGCAAGAATGTCCCCACGGTGCCCCTGTCCAGCATGGTGCGGGCCCGGGAAATCGCCCGGTGGCTGAAAGAATGGATTGAGTCCGGGAAGTTCCTCCTGGGGGAGCCGGTGGAGCTGCTGCCCCTGGACGAGGAGATCCCCCGCGTCCGCACCGCCAGCCGGGACAGCTGAGAGTTGAATAAATATTGGGGGAGGGCCGGGGTAGTTGATTTGGGTTAAAAGGCGAAGAGGCGAAAAGGCGAAAAGGATAAAGAGAGTAAGCTTCCTTAATCTTTTTTTCGCCCTTTAAAAAAAATCCCTGCCCTCCCCCCAACCCCCTCCCAACCCGCTGAAGGGGCCTGGGAAGGCGGGGCCTTTGGCCCCGCCTTCCCAGGCCAAGAAATAATTCTCCTAGGAGCATCGCGGACGAACCCGTCTCGTGAAAATGGTCTTCCTGCCAAAATTATGGATGCAGCAATAAACAACCTGGAAAACTGCCTCCGCCGGTGGCGCCGGGCGGCGTTGCTCTTCTCCGGCGGGCTGGACTCCAGCCTCCTCTTGGCGGCAGCCGCCCGGGCTCTGGGGAGTGGCCTCACGGCCATCACCTTCACCGGGCCCCACATCGTCCCGGGAGAGCTGGCCGCGGCCTGCGCCCTGGGGCGGCGGTTCGGGGTGCGGCACCTGATCCGGGAAATCGACCCCCTGGCTTTGCCCCAGTTCCGGCAAAATACCCGGGAGCGCTGCTATGCCTGCAAGCGGGCGGTAATTGAGCAGGGCTGGAAGTTGGCCGCGGACGTGGGCGCCCCGGTCCTGTGGGACGGCACCAACCTGGATGACCTGGCCGATTTTCGCCCGGGTCTCAAGGCGGCCCGGGAGCTGGGGGTCCTGAGCCCCCTGTTGGAAGCGGGATTGGGCAAGGCGGCCATCCGCAGCCTGAGCCGGGCCCTGGGCCTCCCCTGGCACAAAGCGCCCCAGAGCTGCCTGGCCACCCGCTTTCCTTACGGCACCGCCTTAACCGGGGAAGCCCTGGCCCGGGTGGGGCAGGGAGAGGCCTGGCTGCGGCGCCGCGGCTTCAGCCACGTGCGCCTGCGGGTGCAGGGGGACGGCGTCCGCCTGGAACTGGCCCCGGCGGAGTGGCATGTTTTTCTGAGCCCCCAGGTGCGCGGCCCTTTCAGCGCCCTGACGGCGCGCCTGGGCTTCGGCCCTCTATCCCTGGAGGCGCCCCGCTGAAAAATTGTCTGCCATGATAAAAGTCTTGTTCCTCTGCACCGAAAACGCCTGCCGCAGCCAGATGGCGGAAGGCCTGGTGAACCACTACCTGGCCGGCCGGGCCAAGGCCTTCTCCGCCGGGGTGGCCCCCACCCGGCTCAACCCCCGGGCCGTCCGGGTCATGGCGGAGCTGGGCATCGATATCAGCGCCCAAAGGGCCAAATCCGTGGCGGACCTGGCAGGGGAGCAGTTCGACCTGGTGGTCACCGTGTGCGACGCCGCCCGGGAGCAGTGCCCCATCTTCCCGGGTCGGACCCGACAGCATCATCTCAGCTTTCCTGACCCGGCCCGGGCCATCGGGACGGAAGCAGAGATCCTGGACGCCTTCCGCCGGGTGCGGGATGAGATGCGCCAGAAGCTTATCCCTTTTTTGCGGGAAATAATCTCCAAATGGGATGTGGCAGAAAAATTTTAAGTTTTTCTGTTGCAATCTACAGCCGGGGAGTCAGGGCCAAAGGCCCCGCCTTCCCCTAAAAAATTATGAAGCATAAAATCCGCGCTCTGGGCCTCTTTTCCGGGGGGCTGGACAGCATGCTGGCCGCGGCGCTGCTCAAGGCCCAGGGCCTTGAGGTCACCCTGATTACCTTTGTGACGCCCTTCTATGGGGCGGACCGGGCCCGGCAGTCCGCGGCCCATCTGGGCCTCCCCCTCATGGAGCTGGACCTCACCGAAAAATTCTGGCCCCTGATTTACGACCCGCCCCATGGTTTCGGCAAGGGGCACAATCCCTGCATCGACTGCCACCTGCTGATGGTCCGGGAGGCCGGGCTGCTGCTTAAGGCCGAGGGGTATCATTTCATCTTTTCCGGCGAGGTTCTGGGCCAGCGGCCCATGAGCCAGAACCGGGGGTCCCTGAATCTCATCGCCAATAAGTCGGGGTTGGGAGACCTCCTGCTCCGGCCCTTGAGCGCCAAGCTGCTGAAAACCACCCGCCCGGAGCAGTTGGGCTGGGTGGACCGGGAGGGTTTGCTCAACCTCAGCGGCCGGGGGCGCAAACGCCAGATGGCCCTGGCCGCAATTTACGGCATCACCCGGTATCCGGCGCCGGCCGGCGGCTGTCTGCTCACTGATCCGGGTTACGCCGCCCGCCTCAAGGAACTGCTGGACCACCAAGGCAGCGGAGTCACCCGCCGGGATTTGGATTTGCTGAAATGGGGCCGCCATTTTCGTCTGCCCGGCGGCGCCAAGGCCATCGTGGGCCGCAACCAGAAGGAAAACGAGGCCTTGCTGGCCTTGAGAAGTCCAGGGGACGCGGTCCTCAAGGTGGATAATTACCCCGGCCCCGTGGTGCTGGTGCCGGGAGGGGCCCCGGCAGGCGAAGTGGCCGAGGCCGCGGGCCTGGCCGCAGCTTACAGCGACGCGCCCCTGGAGGCCGAGGTCCGGTTGATCGTGCATACCGCCGCCCCGGACCGGGAGATCCTTCTGGCCGCGCCCCCCAAGGACCGCTTCAAAGAGATGCGTATCTGAGTGGCAGAATTTTGGGGGGAGGGCCAGGGATACTTACAAAAAAATCCCTGCCCTCCCCCCAAGCCCCCCTCCCAACCCGCGTAAGGGCCGTGGCAGGCAAGGCCTTTGGCCTTGACTGCCACGGCCTTTTTAAACTCTTATGGGGTTTGGGGATGGGGGTTTGGGGGAGTTTTTCGTAAGTGTAAGGGCCGTCGGCCCTTAGCCCCCTCCCCCAATATCACCTCACCCGAGAGCCACACAGAGGCGGGGCACCAGGTGGTCGAAGTCGCCGTTGGACATGACCAGCACCAGGTCGCCCACCCCCAGGTTTTGTAGCAGGCCGAACAGAAGCTGGTCGGTATCCGGGTAATAGAGGGCCCGTTTGCCCTGGGCCGAGAGATCCGCCACCAGCTGCCGGGAGGAGAACTGCTCCTCCGGCGGCACTTTCCAC
>DASWLF010000037.1:0-2189 GCA_036396255.1 Desulfobaccales bacterium | reverse complement strand
GGCGTCCCCTTTAGATGGCAGTGGCTGATAATTGTGTTCGCCCTCTTTAGATTGCTGGACATTTTGAAACCTTTCCCTATAAAGTATGGCGAAAAGCTCCCGGGCGGCTGGGGGGTGGTCATGGACGACGTGGCCGCCGGCCTCATGACCCGGGCGGCGTTGGGAGTAATGATGGTCTTTGGGGGAGGGGGCTAAGGGCTTTTTCTTAAGTGTCCCTTACCCCCTCCCCTGAAAACCCCTCCCCCAACCCCTTACAGGGGGTTGGGAGGGGTTGAGGGGAGGGCGGGGGAATCCCTTACGAAAAATTCCCCCGGCCCTCCCCTCAAAGATCGGGTTATGATGCAAGGGGAAATCATCACCACCGGCACCGAGTTGGTCACCGGCCGGGTGGGCGATTTTAATGGCCGCTATGCGGCCCGCCGGCTCCACGAAGCGGGGCTTACGGTATTGTGCATCACCATGTTGGGGGACCGGGCGCCGCTGTTTCAGGAGGTTTTGCAGCAGGGTCTGGGCCGCTCCCGGTTTATCATTATCACCGGGGGGCTGGGCCCCACCGAGGACGACATCACCGTGGCGGCCGCAGCCCAGGCGTTGGGCCTGAAGCTTTATCAGGACGAAGGCCTGCTTGCCCGCATCCGCCGCTGTCTGGAAGAGCAGCAGATCCCCTGGGAAGAACGCTACGCCAAACTGGCCGTCATCCCCCAGGGGGCCCTGGTGCTGGACCCCGGCGGTTCGGCCTGCGGCTTCGCCCTGAGGCACCGGGACGCCCGGCTGTTCTTCCTGCCCGGGGTGCCCCGGGAGATGTGCCAGCTGTTTGATGCCTTTGTGCTTCCCAGCCTGGTGGAGTGGGCCGGCGGCGGCCACTGCGTGGCGCAACGCACCCTGCGCCTCTTCGGCATTTCGGAAACCCAGCTGCAACAAGTGGTGTCGCAGCTGCCGGAATTTCACCAGGGGGTGTCGGTGGGTTTTTACCCCAATTTTCCGGAAAACCACCTCACCCTGACGGTGCGGGGCCAGGATTGCCCGGCCCTGGAGGCCACCCTGGACCGCCTGGCCGCGGCGTTGGCCCGGGAAGTGGGGGAGGCGCTGTTGGGGCCCATTGATGCACCCCAGGAAGAGCTGGTGGGCCGCCTCCTCAAACAGCAGGGCCTGACCCTGGCGGTGGCGGAGTCTTGTACCGGCGGCCTCATCGGCCATCGCCTCACCAACGTCCCCGGCTCCTCGGACTACTTCCTGGGCGGAGTGGTATCCTATAGCAATGAAGCCAAAATGGACCTGCTGCGGGTGCCGGCCGACGTCCTGGCCGAGTCCGGCGCGGTGAGCGCCGAAGCGGCCCGGGCCATGGCCCGGGGGGTGAGAGAGGTTTTTGGCGCCGCGGTGGGGCTCTCAGCCACCGGCATTGCCGGACCCAGCGGCGGGAGCCCGGAGAAGCCGGTGGGCACGGTTTATTTCGCCCTGGCCACTCCCCTGGGGGAGGAGGTGTGGCATTATCTCTTCCGGGGCGACCGGGAGGAGATTAAAATCTTAGCGGCGCAAACCGCCCTGGACCGGCTGCGCCGGGTGCTGAAACATGATACGCTCCTTTCTGGCCATTGATCTGCCGGACAGCCTCCGCCCCCAGCTGGCCCTGGTCCAGGGGGAGCTGAAAAGGAGCGAGGCGGACGTGCGCTGGGTGCCGGTGGGCAACATCCACCTGACCTTGAAATTCTTCGGCAACCTGCCGGAGGCGGAAGTGGACCCCCTAGCCCAGGCAGCCCGGGAAGTGGCGCAGCACCAGGCGCCCTTTCAGCTCCAGGTCACCGCGGCCGGCGCCTTCCCCAGCCCCAAGAGCCCCCGGGTCATCTGGCTGGGGCTGGGCGGGGACCTCATCCCCCTGGCGCAGATGTATCACCGGCTGGAAAAGGCCTTCGCCGCCCTGGGACACCTGCCGGAAGGCCGGGCCTTCAACCCGCACCTCACGTTGGGCCGGGTGAAATCGCCGGCGGGGCGGCACAAACTGGCGCAGCTGCTGGAGAGGATGCCGCCCCTGAACTGGCCGCCTTTCAAGGTGAGCGAAATAATATTGTTCAAGAGCACCCTGACACCCCAGGGATCGATTTATACGCCGCTGAAGGTGATTCCGTTGGGGAAATAATCGGCGCATGGTAACCGCAGGCTTTACCGTGAAAGTCAGGGTGTAGGGGCGGGTT
>DASWLF010000036.1:0-2869 GCA_036396255.1 Desulfobaccales bacterium | reverse complement strand
CTGGAAGATAAAGAAAAGGTCAAGGGCTTCCTTAAGCCCGCCGGGTCTCTGGCTCCCCTGATTTTTATAGTGGCCCAGTCGTTCCAGGTAGTCCTGGCCCCCATCCCCGGAGAGGCCACCGGCTTCATCGGCGGCTATCTTTTCGGGGTGCCCTTGGGGATGCTCTACTCCACCATCGGTCTCACCCTGGGCTCCATAATGGCCTTCGGCCTGGGGCGCTGGCTGGAGCACAAGTTCGTGGAGCGGGTGGTGAGCCGGGAGGTCCTGGACCGCTTCGACTTTTTGATGGAGCGCCAGGGGGCCTTGATCGCCTTTTTCCTCTTCGTGGTGCCCGGCTTTCCCAAGGATTACCTCTGCTTCATCCTGGGCTTGAGCCTGATGTCCTGGAAGCTTTTTCTGCTGCTGTCCACCGTGGGGCGCCTTCCCGGCACCCTGATGCTCACCCTCCAGGGGGCCAAGGTCTATGAAGGGAACTACCTGTTCACCGGGGTGTTGATTCTCTCTTGCCTGGCGCTGGCGGGCGCGTTGTACTCCTTCCGGGAGCCCCTGTATCAGTGGCTGCGGCGCTGGGACCAGCATCCCCAGGCCGCGGAGCCCAGGGGCCGCGGCGCCGCGCCGCCCCCCGGCGGCAACCCCTGACGCCGGTCCTGCCGCGACCGCGGGCGCCCTCCACCCGGGTTCAAGGAGGAGTGTTTGAAAAACCTGTCGCGTTTCAATTACTGGGACTTTCCGGCCATTAACCCGCTCCTGGCGGCTCCGGCCGGAGGCCCGGTGGCCTCTCCCGTGGTGGCCCCACCCTCCCTGGGGGATTATTTCCGCAGCCGCTATACCGCGGGGGATGAGGACGCGGTCTTCGAATTTGCCGCCCAGGACAAGACGGCCTTGCGCCGCCGCTGGGTGGTGGTGGTGCTGGAGGCCTGGCAGCGGCAGGGCACCGAGGAGAGCCGGGCCAAGGTGCATCATTTTATCCGGCAATTCCTCCAGCCGGCGGCGGGGGAGACCATATCTCTTCTCAACCTCATCGCCGCGGAACAGGAGGCCTTCAAGGACATGGTGAACCTGCATCATTCCTTGCGCCTGCCCCTGGGCGAAGCCGCCCGGCTGGTGGCCCAGCGGAAGGCCTGGCCCCTGGGCCTGGCCTCCGAGGTCTACCAGCATTATATGAAGGCGGTGGACGCCTTCTTCATCCCCGACGATGACGGCAACCACCCCTGGCCGGAGGTCTTCGCCTGGCTGGAGAAGTGCCTGGAGAACTTGAAAAGACTGTAAGGTAAGATCCCGGAAGGAAAAATATTTTGAAATTTCCACATTACAGAGACGCCCGGGAGCTATCCGCTCCAGGTTAAAAAGACGAGGTTTGATTTTCCCTTAGCTGTCTTAATTTTATCCGGAGAGGAGTTATTATGGCACTGTCTCCTGAAGGCGGCTTCGAGCAGTTATTGGACATGGGCCGGGGGTTCCAGGCCGCCAAGATGCTCATGGCGGCCGTGGACCTGGCGGTCTTCGATTTCCTGGAGGAACCGAGGAGCGCGGTGGAGGCCGCGGCCTGGCTGCAGGCCGACCACCGGGCCACCGGCATCTTCCTGAACGGCCTGGCGGCCCTGGGTCTCCTGGTCAAGGGGGTGGACTACTTCCACAACAGCCCCATGGCCTCCCGCTTCCTGGTGCGGGGCCAAGAGGAGTACCGGGGGGCCATCATCAAACACATGGAGCACACCTGGGACCGGGGCTGGCTCGATCTGAAAAGCACGGTGCTGCAGGGGCGGCCCCGGGAGGTGGACCCGGAGAAGTGGCTGGACGCCAGGCCCGAGAGGGACGAAGCCGAGGTGCGGGCCTTTATCTGCGGCATGGACGCCATCGCCCGGGACCTGGCCCCCAAGGTGGCGGCCACCCTGGACCTCCAGGGGGCGCGCCGCCTCCTGGACCTGGGGGGCGGCCCCGCCACCTACGCCATCGCCTTTGTTAAGGCCTATCCCCAACTCCAGGCCACGGTTTTTGACCTCCCCATGCCCATCAGGATCGCCCAGGAAAACATCGCCAAACACGGCCTGGGCCACCGCATCGACACCCTGGCGGGGAACTTTCTGCAAGACGGCATCGGCTCGGGTTACGACTTTATCTGGGTGTCGCAGATCCTCCACAGCCACGATGAGGCGCAGTGCCGCCTCATCATCGGCAAAGCGGTGCAGGCCCTCAACCCCGGCGGCACCCTGGCCATCCAGGACTTCTTCCTCAACCCGGACGGCGCCTCCCCGCCGGGCGCAGCTATGTTCGGGGTGCACATGCTGGCCGTCACCCCCCGGGGCCGGGCCTACACTTACGGGGAGGTGGCCCAATGGCTGGAGGCGGCGGGCCTGGGGACCCCGGAGCACGTCCAGTACGGCGGCGGCGACGCCAGCATCCTGGTGGCCCCCAAAAAGTAGCGGGATAGGGGGCTTATAGCGATTGCCAAAAGTTTTTTCCGATTGACCGTAGGGGCACAGCTTGCTGTGCCCTCAAACCCTCATGGGGCATAGCAAGCTATGCCCCTACAAAAGGAAATTATTTATGGCAATCGCTATAAATAAATTGCGATATTGGGAAAATTCCAGAAATTCAGGTTGGACGGATTTTTGAGGCTTAAATGGTGGAAAGATTGGCTTGAGGTGTGGATTTGAAATTTTACTGATGGTAATAGTTAGAATCTCATCTAAAGGCCCCAAACGGCAATCTTGGCCCGGTTGGCGGCCTTAAGCATCTCCTCGCGGTTGAAGATCAGGGTCTTGCCGGATTCCACCGCCAGCACCGCGGCCCCCACTTCTTTCATGGCGGCGATGGTCTCAGGCCCCACCGCGGGCACATCGAAACGCAGGTCCTGGTGGGGTTTGCT
>DASWLF010000035.1:0-2443 GCA_036396255.1 Desulfobaccales bacterium | reverse complement strand
GGCCGTAAAGGACCGGCTGGGTGAGGAACACCGGCTCGATGCCGTGATCCCGGCAAATCTTGATTAATTGCTCCAATCGCTGGCGGTAATAGGGCAGGGATTGGTTCTGATATTGGCGCAAAGTTTCGGCCTGGATCTTTTCATGGATCCGGTCCAGGGTTCCCTGGGCCTTGAGGTCTATCTCCTGGTGGTGCAAGCCCCTTTCCTGGGCCACGCAATAGCGATAAAGGTTTTGCCCCAGGGAATAGACTTCGCTGTGATTCAAGATCCAGCGGTTGAGACTCTTGAAGGAAGGCGATTTTCTCCGGTCTGCGGCCTGGAGGTTGCCCGCGCCCACGTCGTTGATGCCCACCAGAAACAACGCCAATTTGGGCTTCAGGGCCACCAGGTAGTCTTCCAGCAGGATCAGGTGCCGGTAGGTGGTGGCCCCATCCAGCCCGGCGTTGTTGATCCACACCCGGTTAAAATCCCGGGCCAGTTTGCGGCCCAGGACGTCGGTCCAGGTGTTGCCGTCGGAGAGATAGAAACATTCGGTGGTGCTGCCCCCCATGGTGATAATGGTCAGATAGTCGGTAAAATTCACCGGCGGCGGCGCCCCCCGGAACCCCAAAGAATTCTTGGTGTGGACCGTGATTCGGTCCAGCTTGGTGAACTTGGCCGAGTTGTCGATGAGGTATTTCTTGTGAACCGGCAGCACGATGCGATCCGGCTTGAATCTTATCTCAAAGGGGTTATAGACCCGCAGCGCCGCCTCCATGAGGGCCAGGGCCACCGCAAAGCCCGCCAGCACCAGGCAGGAGTTCTTCAGCGCATTTCTAATTCTCAGCATAGGCGGCTATGGGGGCAAGGTGACCGAACTTTATAAGGATAACCCGGGAATTTGGTCCCAGCCCATGAGGTGCAGGGCCATGAACCCGGCCAGGAGCGCGGCGGCCACCGCCAGGGCCAGCCAGTCCCGGGAAGCCATCTTGATCTCCAGCAAATAGGTGCGGCTCCGGCTCATCTGGAAGCCCCGGGCCTCCAGGGCCCAGGCCATGGTCTGGCTGCGGCGCAAGGTCAACAGAAAGATGGGCGCCAGCAGGGGGAGGTGGCGCTTCAGGCGGTGCCGCAGGTTGCCCTCCTCCCAGGTAAGGCCCCGGGCCTTCTGGGCCTCTTTCACCCGGCTGGCGGTGGCGAAAATCTCGGGGACCCAGCGCAAAGCCAGGGCGAAGGCGAAGGCTCCGGAGTAGGGCAACCGCAGCCGCACCAGCCCCAGGAACAGCTCTTCCACCGGAGTGGTGGCCAGGAGGACCAGGCCCGCCACCATCATGGTGCCCAGTTTCAGGAAGTTGGCCCCGCCGAAGGCCAGGGACTCCCAGCTCAGCCGCCACCAGAGATGGTGGGGCCCCCGGGCCAGCCAGGACCAGGTGCAGAGGCTGAAGAGGGCCAGGGCCAGCAGCAGCCAGCGCACCGGCAGCAGCGCCCGCCAGGCCCGGGCCAGGGCAAGGTGGACCAGCACCGCCAGGGTGGCCAGCCCCACCACCTCCGGCCTTTGGGGCAACAGCACCATGATGAAGCTGGCGCCCAACAGGGCCAGCTTGGTGCGGGGGTCCAGCCGGTGAATCAAGGTGTGGGCCGGGGGCCGCGGATAATTTGCTTGCATCGCCGGTTAACTTCTCCGAGAATTAGGTTTTAATATAACACAACCAAATTCTATCCAAGGAACTGCTTGATGGTCAAATATCTGGTGCTTATTCTGATCCTGGTGGATGTGGCCCTCAATGTTACGGGACAGCTATCCCTGAAATACGGCATGTCCAAGTTCGGCAATTTCAGTCTTTCCGCCGCCACTCTGCCGCCCATCTTCCTGAAGGCGGCCACCAACGTCCACATTCTCCTGGGCCTGCTGTGCTATGGTCTGGGATTTATGGTCTGGCTCATCGTGCTGGCCAAGGCCGAGGTCAGTTACGCCTACCCTTTGATCAGCCTGGGATACGTGTTCACCGCCATCCTGGCCCGGCTGCTCCTGGGGGAGGCAGTCACCGCCACCCGCATGGCCGGCATCCTCGTCACCTGCCTGGGAGTCTTTATCATCGCCCGGAGTTGAATTAAACATAAGATTTCACCACCAAGAACACCAAGAAATACCGATGACAAAATTAAAATAGGGTGGGCTCTGCCCACCCTATTTTTTTAAATCTTGGTGTTCTTGGTGTACTTGGTGGTTAGTAATCCCTAATCGTCCACCGGAGACGCCCAGATAACGTTGCTTTTGTTGACAATCAGGACTTTTCCGGCCTCACCCTCCATCGTGGCGTCGAAAACCACGATAAAGGGATCGGCTATGCTGGTGAAAATATCGCTGACCCGCTGGATCACGGCCTCGTCGTGATGGAGGTTTATCTTCCCTTTCACCATGGACCCGTCCGCCAGCTTGAGGAGCACGTTTCTGGGGACCAGTTTG
>DASWLF010000034.1:0-8538 GCA_036396255.1 Desulfobaccales bacterium | reverse complement strand
AAAGCCCAAAGCAACTTACTTATTATACAATAATGTATGTTAATCTCAAGTCAATACCGGCAATGATAAGTGAAACAATAAACGATAAGTATTGGATAGACCTGGTTCCGGATATAACTCAAAGAATAGATAGAGTAGTATTTAGTATATTAAATAATGTAAGGCATTGGTTTGACTATAAGCTGCCTAAATGGCTCGGAACTGTATCATCATTACAAAAATATGTATTTAGAAAGCATAGTCTTCCCTACGGGGATTATACTTATCTTGCATCAATGCTGGACAATGGTTTTCTTCAGAAAGAAATTGCAACACTGCTAGATTTGGACATACCACATTCGGCCTTACGAAAACTGCACCCAGCATTTCCTTCGGTTGAGGAGGCAGAGGCTGAAAATATTTTGGGAATTTTGGGATCCCTTGATCTCACCAAATATGGCTTGAACGCATATGAAATGAAAAAAATACGCGCAATTCTATAGCGGAGCACAGGCGAGACGCCGGTGCCACCAAAGAAAATTCTCCCCTTCACCCCGGCCCTCTCCCCCGCGGGGGGAGAGGGGGAATTTGAGGAACTTTTCGGAACCGGACTCTAATTAAGGGGTTGGGGGAGGGAGTAGGGAAACGAGGTGCTACCAGAAAGCGGGCGGACACATGGGTCCGCCCCTACAGATAAAAGCCGGGGAAGTCGGGGTCTTTTTTGTAAGTAATCCCGCCTTCCCCGGCCACTTATAGGGGTTGGGAGGGGGGTTTGGGGGGAGATTGTAAGCGGCCGTCGGCCCCTGGCCCTCCCCCCAAATCATTCTCATCCATACTTCAACTAGCCCCGCTCCAGGGCCCGGATCTGGTCCCGCAGGGCTGCGGCCCGCTCGAAATCCAGCTTTTTGGCCGCGGCCTGCATTCCGGCGATGCCGCCCCCTGCCACCATTACCGAACCCGGCGCTTTCCCTTTCCTGGAGCCCCCCTGGAAACATTATTTGGGTTTCAATGCGGCAAAAGACCCCGGCGGCTGGCGGCGGGGTGATCCCGCCGCCTGGCGGTCCGGGGTAGGATGGCGATCTCGAATCCCCAACAGGGATTCAACCATTCTGACGCCACGTTGACTGGTAGGGGTTCCTCTATAATTTCAATTAGGCGGACTGCTTTCCCAGTTCCTGGTGTTGCTCTGCGGCCGATTGTTTTTTCTTTTCGGACCACTCCAGCACCTTGGCCGTGGCCTGGGACGCCAGTGAGGCATTTTCCCGATAATTGAACAGCTCGATACCCACCCCCCTGGCGTGGGCCAAGACCGCCCGCCCCAGTGGGGTACGCGTGACGACCGTGGTCCAGCCCTCGGGCGCGCCGAGGCCACCGAAGGAGAGGTCGGCGTATTCCGCGGCATAATCGTCGCAGAACCGGCAGGCGTACCGCTTCATAAAGGCCAGTTGGTCCAGGGGGAGGGAGCGGATTTCCTGGTTGTGCAAGTGAATCAGCAGTTCTTCTTTGAGGTTTACTTTAGAGACCTCGGCCCACTTAAAATTGCCGATCTCTTCCAGGCGCCGGCGCTGCTCCGGGCCGAATTGGAAGTTCCCGGCGCAGAACAGGCCGAAATGGAACTTGATGGCCTCCGAAGGCACCACCCCCAGGACCTCCATGCGCCGCAAGGTATTGACCTGGCAAGGCGTCCCCACAAGCGCCACCCGTTTGAGGGGCATCTTGGCTACCCCTGTCAACTCCTCGATGGAAGGCGAATACGTGGTGTACGCCTGGGAGAAATGGTTAAGGCTGGGCAGGGTGTCGAAGTGGAACCCCGCCGCGGCGATGATGTCCTCCCGGGAGAGAGCCAGCCAGGGCCGGCGCTGGAAGGGCGCCACCGTCTTGCTGACGATGGCCGCATCGATGCGGCCCCGGTCAAACAGGTGGACCAGCAGGGCGGTCACCACCCCGCCGTCAGTGCCCCGAGCCCGCACCTCCGGGTCGGTGGCCCGGGCCACGGTGGTGCCCATGACGCGGCCCATGGGGGGGCTCCAGGATACCAGGTTTTTGGTGTCCTCGTCCAGTTCCCCGATCACCGGACAGATGGCATAGCAAATGCCGCACTCGATGCATTTTTCCTTATTGCTATAGCGCGGCCTGCCATCCTCTCCCAACTCCAGGGCCCCGTAATTGATGGCGGTGCAAAAGGCCACGCAGCCCCCGCAGTGGTGACAGAGACCTTTCTCTTGCACCTCCTGGATCAGATGGGAAAAAGTCTTCATAGTTCAGGTCCCTCCCACCTGGTCAACCCCTCATGCCACCAGGGAATGAGGGGTGCCAGGCATTTTCAGGCTGGATTCCCAAGAGCTATCTTGAGCCTCCATGAGTCTGAACCTGGGACTGTAACTTTTAATCCCGGTATTACCGGGCAGCCTCACGGCTTGCCGGTGGCATAGAGGGGATAGCCGCCCTCCCAACCCTTGATGGTTACCCGACCCTCCTTGGTCATCTCAGTCAACATCGGGGTAATGGATTTCACCGCCTCATCCATGCTTTGGGCAATTTGTGGCGGGTTAAGAGGCTGGTCGGTAATGGCCTTGAGGATTCTGGAGGCCAGAAACTCTTCCCGGAGGACGTCCAGCATGGTCTCATCGGCGTCCACGGCGTTGAGCTGCTCGCCGGGAAACTCCTTCTCGGCGGGCCTTCTCAGACTCGTCCCCAAGACCCAGCGCACCCGGGGACGGTGGAGGGTCGCATGGATGGCCCAGAGTTTGGTTTTGGTTTTTTCATCCCGCTGAATGGGGGCCAATTTTTGCATGCCGTCCAGGTGGGACTCCACCATGCGCACGAAGCCCTCCGGCTGGTTGACGTCCACATATCCCATGGTTATCCGTCGCCGTTCCAGTCCGGCCAGGGAGAGGAGCTTTTTCATGATATTGACGCGATACCAGGAATGATCCACCCCGTAAATGTAATGACAGGAGGCCGTGGGCGTGCAGCCGGCCAGGAGGATGCTGTTAGCGCCGTTCACAAAGGCCATGGAGAAGATGGCGGGATCAATGGAACCCAGGCAGTTCACCGGAATTAAATATGCCCCGCTGGCGTAAGAAAGCCCCTTGACTCCGGCCAGGTCCGCGGCGCCCAGGCCGCCCCAACCGCAAATGAACCCCAGGGCCTCGTCTTCCTGCATCCGGGCGAGCACCGCCTTGATCCGCGCCTCCAGTTGCTGCGCCGTATTGTTGAGCATCTTGACGGCTTCGTAGGGGCAGGTGGCAGCGCAGGTGCCGCCGCCGCTGCACAGGTGATTATCCGCATGGCGCGGCACCGGGCCGCTGCCGGGTTTGACGTGCTGCACCCCGCCGCAGGGACAGACCTCGGTGCACAAACCGCAGCCTTCGCAGAGATCCTGGTCGATGGTGACCACCACCGGGCTCACCAGAGCGCCCCGTTTGGCCTTTTCCTGGAGGTGGATCACCCCCCGGGCCGCCTTCTTGCCCTGCTGCAAGACCTCGTTCAAGTCCAGGAGCTCACTGGCTGATCCCGTCAGAAAAATGGTCTCGTCGGCCACCTGCTCGGGCTTGAGTTTCAGTTGCGCTTTGCGGAGCCGGCCGCCGTTTTCCGAATACACCGGCAGCCACCGGAGAAGTTCCTGGGTTTTGGCCACCGGCTCTCCCGGCACCATGGAGACCACCAGATTGTCCCATTCCAGTTCGTGCTCCAGATGGTCTTGCGGGCTGAAGTAAGTCAAATATCCGGACTGGACCACCGGGTGGACCTCCGGCGCGTAGGACGTTAGGGCGATGCCGCACTCCCTGGCCTCCGCCAGGTCGGCCCCGGTGAGCGGCAGGGTGATGTTGGCCGGGTACAGCACCGTGGGTTTGACCTCAGGATAATTCCGGGCCAGCACCAGGCTGTTCCGCCAGGCGGCCACCGCGGTGAACTCCTGGGCGGCTTTACCATGTTCCGGGCTGTTCACCCAGAAGACCACCTTGCCGGCCTCGATGTCGCCCTGGGTCAGGCGCTCCTCCAGCTCCAACAGATCGCACACCCGCTCGCCGCCCCCGATATAGTCGTAATCTCCGGGGACGAACTCCCGATCCAGGGCCAGGATCAGGGCCGAGCCGGTCACCTCGGTCACCTGGCCGTCAGGTTGGCGCAATCCCAGGCGATAATCGCCCACGTGTCCCACCACATAATCCACCGGCTGGTCGGGCAGGACCTTAACCAAGGGGCTGGTAAATACTTCCCGGAGGAGTTCCGTCAGTTCTTTGGAGAACAGCCGGCTGCCGGGAAAAGTATGGGGGAGCTGTGCCAGAACCTGATCCGGATCTTGGGCCGAGGAAAAGAGCAGACTCTCCATGCCCTTGCGGGCCAGTTCCCGGGCCGCGGCGAAACCGGAGATGCCGCCGCCGGTGATGAGGACCGGCCCCTGAAAGGGCACCGACACGGGCTCGTAGGGTTCCAGGAGCTCCAGGCCGGCCATGCCCCCGGCCAACAGGGCGGCGGCCTTGCGGGCCAGCTCTTGAGGAGTGCCTTCGTGGACGGCAGCCACGTGGTCCTTCAAGTTGACCATCTCCACCTGGTATGGTTCGATCCCCACCGTCGCCAGGGCGTCGGTGAACTTCTTTTTCATCACCCGGGAGGAACATCCCCCGATTAATACCCGGTTGAGTCCTTTGACCTGAACCTTGGCTTTCATTGCTTCCAAACCGGGGGAGAGGCATGGGAATGGATAGATGCCGAGGTGCAACCAGGGTTCGTAGTTAAGCAGTTCGTTTACCCTCGGCAGGCTTATGTGATTGCTGATTTTTCCCCCGCACTCGCAGAGGAAAATGCCGATTTTGGCTTCTTCTTTCATGGCCTTCTCCTTTTTCACCCCGGCCGCGACCAGGATTCTTCCGGGTCAACCCCTGACCTGGTCGAATAGTTGTTCCATGGCGCCCGTGGGACAGACATAGAGGCAGGTCCCACAGCTCACACAATCAATGCTGCGCTGGTGATATGGAGAGGTGACTTCTTTAAAGATGCCCCGGTTGCCCAGAGAGATGGCCCGAATGCCTACCACCTCATCACAGACCCGGACGCAGAGGCCGCAGCGGGGACAGGCATCTTCCGGGTAGTCCACCGTAAAGCGGCTGGAGGTCACCCCATACTCTTTGGCCAGATCCCGAATTCCCTTGGAGGCTGGACACGCAGCCAGCAGCATCTCCAGGATCCAGCGCCGCACATTCTTCACCTCGTCCGAATGGGTCAACACTTCCACGCCTTCCTGGGCCGGAGTAATGCAGGAAGCGACCACCCGGGAAGAGTTATTTTGTTGCGTCTCCACCATGCAGAGACGGCAAGAGCCAATGGGTTGCACTACCGGATGGAAGCACAGGGTGGGGATCTGAATCCCATATTGACGGGCCGTCTCCAGGATGGTCCAGCCTTCCCGAGCTTGCACCGGCTGGCCGTTGATCGTGAAGCGGATCAGTCCGTCTTCCTTTTCATTTTTCGCTTCTTTCGCTTTCTCAGATTTCTTGGCGCTCATGAACTCACCTCCTAGGCCACCATGACCGCGTCCACCGGGCACACGTCCATGCACTGGCCGCAGCGGATGCAGGCGTTGATGTCAATGGTGTGAGGCTTCTTTTTATCCCCGCTGATGCACTCCTGGGGACAGATGCGGACGCAGACTGTACAGCCGTTGCAGATTTCCGGGTCAATGGAATAGGTGATCAGGTCTCGACACACCCCGCCGGGACACTTGTGCTCCACCACGTGAGACAGGTACTCGTCCTTGAAATATTTGACGGTGGTCAAGACGGGATTGGGAGCAGTGCCGCCCAGGGCGCACAAAGACCCGACCATGATGGCCCGGGCCAGGCTGTGGAAATCGTCAATGTCCTGGGGGGAACCCTGGCCCTTGGCAAAGTGGTCCAGGTATTCCAACATGGCTTTGAGACCCAGGCGGCAGGGCAGGCACTTGCCGCAGGATTCTTCTTCCAAGAAACCGAGAAAGTAGCGGGCCACATCCACCACGCAGTCCCGCTGATCCATGACGATCATGCCCCCCGACCCCATGATCGAACCCACTTTTCTCAGGGAATCGTAGTCCACGGGTGTGTCTTTCAGTTCATAGGGGATACAGCCCCCGGAGGGGCCGCCGGTCTGGACCGCTTTAAAACGGTCCTGGCCCGGGACGCCGCCGCCAATTCCCTCGACGATCTGTTGCAGGGTGATGCCCATGGGCACTTCAATCAACCCCGAGTTTTTCACCTTCCCCACCAGGGAAAAGACCTTGGTCCCGGTGCTGTGGGGCACCCCGAGGCCGGCGTACCACTCGGCCCCCTTTTCGATGATGCAGGGCACATTGGCCCAGGTCTCCACGTTATTGATGATGGTGGGGCGTCCCCTGAGGCCTTTTTCCGCCGGGTATGGGGGCCGGGGGATGGGCTCTCCCACCCGACCTTCCAGCGAGGCGATCAGGGCGGTTTCTTCTCCGCAGACAAAAGCCCCGGCGCCCCGGTTGATCTGGATGTCGAAGTTTAAGCCCGTGCCGAGAATGTTCTGCCCCAGCAACCCCAGGGCCCGGGCCTGCATGATGGCGATGCTGAGGTGCTTGATGGCCAGGGGGTACTCCATCCGCACGTAGATATAACCTTGATCGGACCCCAGGGCATAAGCGCCGATGATCATCCCTTCCAGAACGGCATGAGGATCGCCCTCCATGAGGGTGCGGTCCATGAAGGCCCCGGGATCGCCTTCATCGCCATTGCCTACCACATAAATCGACCCCGGGTTTTTCCGGACATTGGCGGCGGCGATACGCCACTTGCGACCGGTGGCAAAACCCCCGCCGCCCCGGCCTCGCAGACCCGAGGCCTCGATGACGTCGATGATTTTCTCCGGGGTCATGGTGGTCAGCGCCTTGGCCAGGGAAGCATAGGCGCCGGCCATGAGGGCGTCCTCGATCTTCAGGGGATCGATAACGCCCGCGTTCCGGAGGACGATTTTTTGCTGCATCTGGTAAAAAGGAACTTCCGAAGAAGACCGGTACCGGGTACCGTTCTCACCGTAAAGCAATCGCTCCACCGCCTGTCCCTTGAGCAGGGTGTTTTCCACGATCTCTTCCGCGTCTTCCGGTTTTACCTGGACATAAAAAAGGTCAAAGGGGTCCACGTTGACGAGGGTCCCCTGACTGCAGAAGCCGTGGCAGCCGGTCTCCTTGATCAAGGGCTGAACGCTGGCCTTGATGCCCTTGCCCTTGATGGCGGCCTGGAAGGCCCGAGAAACCTTGTTGGCCCCCAGGGCCAGACACCCCGGGCCCAGGCAGACCCTGACCACCGGCCGTTCCGGGTCATGGGCCGCGTGGAGGCTCTCTCGCAAGGCCTCGAGTTCGGCGACGTTGCTGATCCTCTCCATCTCTTCCTCCTGTGACGGGCCGCAGTTAGATTTTTTTCAGCTCCCTTTTCAAGGAGCGGATGTTGGCTTCTGCCAGATACTCCTCATCGATCATCACCACCGGGGCCATGGCGCAGGTGCCCAGGCACCGAACCGTCTCCAGGGTAAATCGCATATCCTTGGTGGTATGCTCGCGAGGCACATCCAACTCCCGCTCCAGGCCTTCCACCAGACGGGCCCCCCCCTTGAGGTGACAGGCGGTCCCCAAGCACACCCTGATATCGTGCACTCCCCGAGGGACAAGACTGAAGGACTTGTAAAAGGTGGCCACCGCCCAGCCCCGGGAGATGGGCACGCCCAGGTGGTCACACACCGCCCGCATGGCCGCCGGGGAAATATAGTTGAATTTGGCCTGGACATCCTGGAGGGCGCTGATCAGATGTTCCGGCTGGGGCGGAAACCGGTCCAAGATGGCTTCAATATTTCCGAAAGATTCGCTCATGGGCCCTCACTCCTTTCTGTGCCTTTTTGCTTAATGCTCAGAGCAAAGAGGAGGCCAACTAGCTTATTATCTTGATATCATTAATATTCTGGGGAAGGCCGGCGGATATTGGGGCTCCAGGCAGGAGAAAAAGTGGGCGGAATTAAAACATTTTTTGAGATAAATTAATTGGTAGCAAGATATTTACTGAATATTCAAATAGTTATCTGATAAATGAAAAATGTCGCGGAATTGTAAGGCAGGGTTATTTTTAAAAAGGGAAAAAGATTATCTGAGGGAAAAATGAGCGGAAATAAAACGAAAAAGAGAGGCAGTTCTTAAAAACCTATTATTTCCATAAGTTATAAATGTTACAAAAATGCAACAGCGTCTTATTTTTTGAATTCAGCATCCTTGATCTCATAGGACCGCATTTTCCGCCAGAGCTTGCTGCGGCTGATGCGCAGCAGGCGAGCCGCCTCGTGCTTGCCGCCATACGCCTTCTCCAGGGCCTTGATGATGGTTTCCCGTTCCAGTACCTGCAAGGGGCTGAGGGAACTATCCAGGCATTCCAGTTCCCGGCCGGCCCAGGCGTTTTCCAGGCGAGGCAGATGGCGCTCGGTAATGAAGGGGCCCTTGGTAAAGACGAAGCAGTATTCCAGGACATGCTGCAGTTCCCGCACATTGCCGGGCCAGGGGTGGCGGCAGAATACTTT
>DASWLF010000033.1:0-3249 GCA_036396255.1 Desulfobaccales bacterium | reverse complement strand
GCCACTTAAAGGGTTGGGAGGGGGTGTGGGGGAGGGCAGGGAGCCCTGCTCCCTGGCCCTCCCCCACAACTTTCTTTCCCCCTATCGCCGCCGCCAGCGGGGGCCGGTGGGGGTGTCGGTGAGGTCGATGCCCTGGGCGGCCAGTTCTTGCCGGATCTGGTCCGCGGCGGTCCAGTCCCGGCGCTGCCGGGCCTCTTCCCGGGCCTGCAGGCGGGCTGCGATCTCCGCGTCCGCGGCGGGCGCCGGCTGGGGCAGGTTCATGACCCCCAGCACTTCGTCCAGCTCCTGGAGCCGGGCCAGGATGGCCGCGGCCGCTTTGGACCCCAGGCGCCCACGGTCGATTTCCGCATTGATATCCCCCGCCAGGGCGAAGAGGGCAGACAGGACCCGGGAGATATTGAGATCGTCGTCCAGGGCAGCGGTGAATTCCTTTTTCAGCTGGAAGAGGCGCTCTTCCACGGGGGCGCCGGCCTGGTCTTCGCCGGTGGCCAGGCTGAGGCGCTCCAGAAAATGGTCCAGGCGGGCCCGGGAGGCGGCTGCGGCCTTGAGGTTGGCTTCGTTGAAGGCCAGGGGCTTGCGGTAATGGGTGGCCAGGAGAAAGAAGCGCACGTCTTCCCCCCGGAAGCCTTTATCTTCCAAGTCCCGCACCGTGACCCCGCCCTCTTCTTTCAGGGGCCGGCCGTCCCGGAGGACCCGCTCGCAGTGGAGCCAGGTCTGGGCCAGGGGTTTGCCCGTGGCCGCGGCGAACAGGGTGTTCTCGTTTTCGTCGTGGGGGAACAGGGATTCGACGCTGCCCACGTGAAAATCCACGGTTTCGCCGGGATGTTTCAGGGCCATGGCGGCGGACTCCAGGTGCCAGCTGGGCCGCACCTTGCCCCAGGGGGTGGAGTAGTAGAGGCCCTTTTTCAGTTCCGCCAGCTTGGCCCGTTTCAGCAGGGTAAAATCCCGGGGGTTCTCCTTGGCGTACTCGTCCAGGTCCACGGTCTTCCCCACCCTGATCTTGCCCAGGTCCACCCCCGAGAGGCGGCCGTAGTCCTTAAACCGGGAGATGTCGAAATAGACGGACCGCAGCTTTTCGTAGGCGAAGCCCTTTTCCAGCAGCTTGCGGGTGAGGTCCATCATCTCCTCGATGTGCTCCGAAGCCAGGGGATATTGCACGTCAGGGCGGATGCGCAGGGCTTTGAGGTCCCGGAAGAATTCCTGGCGAAAGCCTTGGGTGAACTCCTGGAGACCCTGGCCGGCCGCCGCGGCCCCGGCCAGGGCCCGGTCGTCCAGGTCGATGAGGCTCACCACCTGGCGCACCTTAAGGCCCCGGAAGGTGAGGTAGCGGTTCAGGAGGTCGGCCACCGCCAGGCGTCGGGCCACCCCCAGGGAGACTCTGGCGTACAGGGCCGGACCGTCGGCGAAGATAAAGGCTTCCCCCGGCCGCCGGGGCTCAAAGGCTTCCTTGGCCCGGGCCAGGGTGTTATAGAACTTGAGAGTGGGGACCGCCTTCTCGGCAAAGAGCGGGGTGGAGAGGTAGCGCTCGCCGCTGTCCGGGGCGATGGCCACGATGAGGCCGTGCTCCAGCTCCCGGGCCTTGCGGATGGCTACGGCCACCGCGGCTCCGGAGCTCATCCCCAGAAAGAGGCCTTCCTGGCGGGCCAGCCTCCGGGCGGTCTCAAAGGCCTCCTCGTCCTCGATGTGGACGATCTCATCGGCCAGACCTTTTTCAAAGATTCCGGGCACGTAAGACTCTTTCAGATTTTTCAGGCCCTGGATGGCGTGGCCCAGGTAGGGTTCCACTCCCACCACCTGGATGGCGGGATTGAACTCCTTCATGAAGCGGGTGAGCCCCATGAGGGTGCCGCAGGTGCCCATGGTGGCCACCACCATGGTGACCCGGCCGGCAGTCTGCTCCCAGATCTCCCGGGCGGTGGACCGGTGCGACTCCGGATTGTCGGGGTTGTTGAACTGGTCCGCCAGGAAGTACTTTTCCGGGTTTTCCCGGGCCAGGCGGTAGACTTCTTCGATGGCGCCGTCTGTCCCCTGGTGGGCGGGGGTGAGCAGGAGTTCGGCGCCCATGGCCTTGAGGATGCGCTTGCGCTCCAGGGAGGCGGACTCCGGCATGGTCAGCAGCAGGCGGTAGCCCTTCACCGCGCAGACCAGGGCCAAGCCGATGCCGGTGTTGCCGCTGGTGGCCTCGATGATGGTCTTATCCGGGGTCAATTCCCCGGCGGCCTCCGCGGCTTCGATCATGGCGTAGGCCGGTCGGTCCTTGACCGAGCCCCCGGGGTTGAAATATTCCAGCTTGACGAAAATCTCCACCTGGGGGCTGGGATTAAGCCGGTTGAGGCGCACCACGGGAGTGCGGCCAATCAATTCCAGAATGTTGTCTGCCTTGCCTTGCATCTCCGTAACCCCGGCGCCCGGGGGAGCCAGGCCCCGGCGCCGCCCGCGCCCTTTCGCTAGTCTCGGCCCTCCACTTCCCCGGCCAGAAAATTGTTGATCAGGTTGATCAAAGTGAGAATAAAGAAGCGGCGGGCCTCCGGAGTCTCTTCCAGAACCGTCATCAGACGGTAAATCAGGGAGAGGACCACCATCCCGGCTTCTGAAGGCGAAATGTTCTGCTGGTTGAAGCGTTCCAGGATATCGTTGACCAGGGGGCGGATGCGCTGCTCCATTTCCTCATCGGTGGCCGCGATCTGAATTTCGGATGCCGTCATGGGCTGGTCCTTTGGGAACTCCCTGAAACATGGATAACCATGTGGTCAAACCTACCATATCCCCTGGTTATTTGCAAACTTAGGGGGGGCTCCTGGGGCGCGCAGATTGATTTGAGATAAGTCGGTTCTTCAGGGCGAAATTACCGGTTTGTTTAATTTCGGCATCACCGCGTTCATTTATCGGCACGGTATTTCTCCCAAAGCTGGCAGGGCTAAAAAAATAAGTCCCTGAAATATATGAAATTATTATAACTTGATTGAATATGGTATGCGCCTTGCTTAGGTATGGTTGGGCCAGGGATGACACCCCAGTCCCCTAAGCTACTCTGCCAAGTCCGTCCATCATTGATTTGAGCTGCATCAGGCCTGTTCGCCGGCTCCCCCCCGGCAGTGGGACTGAAGGGTTTGGCGGAGGTTGGGGACCCCCCCCATCCCTGGCCCGCATTTCCCTTGATTGAGGGCTGCCCATGAAAGATAAATCCGGGCCCAACTCGACCTTTTTGCAGATGGAGCAAGCCCGGCAGTTGCTGGACCTGGGTCATCA
>DASWLF010000032.1:0-9521 GCA_036396255.1 Desulfobaccales bacterium | reverse complement strand
AAGGGGAATTCCAAGGCGGCCTGTCAGCAGTTGCTCAATGCGCTCCAGCGGACCGATGGTGATCCCCAACCTCCAGATCTCGTTGAAGGTCCAGCAGCTGCGGAGCTGATGCTGCTGATTCAGCTCACACGACAACAGCTTGGATGTAATTAACGCTGCTCTTAATGCTTAGCTCAGGGGGGATCGGCGTTCAGCCCATCCCCCATGGTCAATGAGTTTCAGCGCCGCGTTGATTCCTGGATGGTCAGGGCGTTTGCCTGGTTGCTGTTGGCAAGGACCGTTGCGGCCATGAACGCGTTTTGAAAGATAACCCAAAAAGCCAGAAGCAGTACGCCGCGGCTCTGGACAAACTGGAAACCGACATCCTGCCCAAGACGGATGGCTGCGCCACTCAGGGAGAGCCGGACAAGAACGACTGGATCAAGGACTGCGCCACCCAGCAGCAGGTGTATCCTGCCGTCGTGCAAACAATCGAGCTGGTGAAGGGGCTTCAATAGGGTTTTTGCCAGCAATAGAGACAAGCGGAAAGCCCGATTGTCTCCGGGAAGGGAGGGGGCGGAAGCCCCCCCTCCTCCTGGGGAGTGGGGCCGGAGGAGGTCAAAAGCGAACTAAATCCCAAGGTCCTATGTGGCGGGGCTTCTTTTAATAATCGTGATACGGAGCAAAGGATCTTTTAAGACGGCCAATGTCTGGATAGGTGTTATCTGCTATCAATCTGGCTCTCGTATCCAAATAACCAGGTGTCAATAAGGGGATCATATAATGACCCCTGACCCAACCTCGCCCCTCTATCCCACGATCCCAGACCCTTACCCCAAGGTCGAAGCGTGAACACGCCGCAGAAAGAGGGTATTGCGCCCGAGCGGGCGTGATAGATCACTGCCCCGGCGATTGTTGCTCATTGATGGCGGCCTAATATGAAAAAACGATTCCAGACGGCGGGTAAGATATTCAGGGAATTGCCAAATCTTTAATCCGGGCCGGGGGGAGGACAGCCCGCCTCCCCCACGCCCATCGCCAGTTACTCTACCGGAGGCAGCGGCTGCTTCTTTCCAATGCCTTTGGGGTAAGCATTGCCGCCCCAGCCCTTTTTCTGCCCCTTATCGTTGCTCCAGCCCCGGGGAGACGTACCCCCCTGCCAGCCCTTTTTCTGGCCTTGACCGGAGCCGGGCGGCATCCCGTCATTCCAATTGCTCTTGGGCCCTGCCCCGAGGCCCTGGCCGCCGCCCCCTTTGCCCTTGCCCCCGGCCAAGGCGCTGGCGCCGGTCAGCATGATCGACAACAGGACCACGAGAATCCAGGTAATAGTTGATTTTCCCATAAAGCCTCCAGAGATGGTGCATGGATTAGGGGTGTCGCCTGGCATTTAGTTGCACCTGCGGCATCCTGCTTCATTCGTTTAGACAGGCCCGAAACCCATTTGTTAGGACCGGTTCAGGCAAAATTACGGGGCCATTTTTTTCAGCTGCCCCGGAGGGATGTGACCCCCGCCGTATTGCAGCTTCTTCATCTGGCCGGGGGGCACATGAGCCCGGCCCCACCCCGTTTTCTTCCCCCTGGCCCATCCCGGCGGGACCTTGAAGTACGGGGCCTCGATGCGTCGAAAAACCTGGGGCGGTCCCTGGACCACCGACCAAGGACCCTGAGCGGCCCCGCCCCGGTACCACCTGCCCCCATACTGGCAGTAATAAGCTCCCTGGTAGCGGAACAAATCGGCCCGGATATTGGGAGCATATTGCACTCCGGCCACCCCGGGTACCGGGGCCCAGTGGGGAGTGCCCGGCGGGATCACCGGCACAACCGCGTAGCCGTCAGCCAGGGCCGGGGTGCCGGCCAGGGCCATGGTCAAGCCTAACATCATGGAAAAAATCCAGGCGCGCCTCATAAAAATCACTCCTTTGAGGGTAAGACTTGTATAAAGCCAGTCTGGTCCCAGGAATATTTTAACCATGGAGGCTCTTACATAATTACCGCTTATCCCGGAACTGTCATTCTGAGCGCAGCGAAGAATCTTGTATTTTCAACATCTTGAGATCCTTCACTTCATTCAGGAGGACAAAAAAACCGTTTTGCCAAAGCCTCCATGAACCCCCCCCTTTCCCCTCCCCCTGGGGGGGAGGGCCGGGGTAGGGGTGAAAGATCCTGTGTATCCGCTATAATAGCCGCGGCTCAGGGGTTGCCCCGGGATTTCTGGTACTGGTCGTAGACGTAGCCGCCCACCAGGCCGGCCCCGCCCCCCGCCGCCGCGCCGATGGCGGCGGACCCGGCGGCCGCGCCGATGATGGCGCCGCCGGCCGCGCCGATGGCCCCGCCGCTCAGCACCCGCTGTTCGGTGTTGGACATGTTGGCGCAGCCGCTGACCACCAGAACCATCACCAAAGCTGCTATCAGCAATCTCTTCATTTTGCCTCTCCCGCCTCGGTGCCGAGACCGCGGCGTTGATGGTTGGTTTTTAGTCATTAGAGGCAATCAGCCGAGAAATATGAATCAGGTTATCCCTGATTTTTGGCCTCTGGAATCCAGTTTTTTACCGGGAGTTTGGAGGAGCCCGGCTTTAGGACGGGGCGCGGCCTTTATCGCGGTTCTTGGTTGATTAAGCGGGAGACGGGGTGAAATCTCCGCCTTGGCAAGGAAAAGAGGCCCGCGGGGATGGGGTTTGAAAAAACCCGATCATGACTGCCGGCGGGGCAGACGCCCAAAAAAGACCGGCCCGAATTGCGTGATGAATGCCGGGCCGGTCACCATGAAAACCCTGACATACAGAATAGGAAATCAGGGCAGGCCTGACAATCGGGGAAGCTCTGATCTGGGGATAGGAATTTCCTAAGGCGGGCCGAGTTCTTTATCGAGGCGATACGCGAGGCACCAAAAAAGAAGGGTTCGGGCCACCGTAGGCCCAACCCCTTGATTGCGGTTGATAAAGCCTTCCCGACATTCTCCATAATCTTCTGCGGAAGCGGGGGTCTACGAGAAGTAATGCAGGGCGGGCATTGCCCGCCACCTGGGGGGCGCGGTGTGCACCCTGCCGATCTTTTCAGAGGAGGGGCAAAAAAGAAGGGGGTAGGTTTTCTTCCTAACCCCCTTGATTTCACTGGCGGGCACGACGAGACTCGAACTCCCGACCTCCGGCGTGACAGGCCGGCGTTCTAACCAACTGAACTACGCCCCCGGGGAATAAGTTCAAAGTTCAAAGTTAAGGTCTTCAATCCGTTAGAAATTAGCAAAAACTTAACTTAGAAAAGCAGAAAATGAGTAACGCTTTTTTAGGGCCATTTTTAGGGTAAGCTTAGGTGTGCTGCCTGGGCTGGCTATGAGCCTTTCCTCTTTGACTTACCCTCGGCCGAAAATCAGTTTGAAATTACCGGCGCCGGGGCCCTTCAACCAGTGAGATTAACTTCCTTACCCAAAATCACTTTTCTTAGAGACGATTTAAAGGCTCAGGATCGTCCCAAATTTCCCGACCCGACCATTTCATAGCCTTGACCCTTTCCGAAAATTTTTCCCCACCCAAGCGCCACTTTTTTGCGAATGCGACCACAATAATTTTTGTGCCCAACCACTTATCACGAGCGGAGCCCACCCTACCCCCATCCTTATCGTTAAAAACCGCTAACTTGAGTTGGGAGTTTCTGCGCCAGAATGCCCGTTTGATGGTGGGCGAAGGTACCGGTAGGGCTGGCCGGTCACCTGGTCCGCTATCCGGCCGTCCAGGCATCACTGACCTTAGCCCTGGGTTGGGAACCCTCCACCTAGCCCTCCCAGACTGAAAAATCAAAAAATTTCCGTACCAATCATATTGACCAGGGGGGAGGGAGTCCCAGTCTCCGGGTTTCCCTTTGGGGTCGGGAAGAGGGGGACGTGGGGCAGGGGCGCGGCACCGGGGGAGAGGGGCGGCTCCCTTCAATGGCAGGGCCGGCGGTGGCGGCGAGCGGATGGCCATGGGTGGGGCTCTGGCTGGGAGAAAAGAGGGGTTTAGTTCTGATATGAGAATCCGCATATCTTTCGCCCTATGGCCCGGCCCCTGGATCCAAGGTTGCAAAATATCTTGACAAATTATTATCCCGCCAACAATCCTTTGATATTCCTAAAGTTCACCATAATTCCGACCCCTGATTTTTTTGGGGGATATTTTCGCCTCCCACCTTCGTGTCCATCGTCCAGAGATAGGAAGTGATCATGCGATAGGAGAAAACCCTACCGGATTATTCCCATTTCCTTTGCCGACCTCAGAAGCTCTTCCCTGAATTGCGGTGCGGCGAGCTCGATGAGCGCAAGGGCGCGCTCGGAATTTGTCTTCCCTTTCAAGTTGGTCATGCCGTGCTCGGTGACCACGAACATCGGTTCCATGCGAGAATCGCTCACGATGCCTGACAGGTGCGGGACGATCTTCGATATCTCGCCCTTTTTGGCCGTTGAGTAGGAGGCGAGGAATGACATGCCTCCTTTCGAGCGAAATGCTCCACTCATGTAGTCCCGTTGACCACCTACACCGCTGAACTCCTTGCCCCCAATGAACTCGGAATTGACTTGCCCGAATAGATCGATTTCGATGATGGAATTGACCGAGACCACGTTCTCATTCTGTTGAATCACAGCCGGATCGTTGATGTGCCAGGACGGGTAACTCTCAACCGCGGGGTTGTCATCAATAAAGTCATAAAGCCTCCGACTTCCCCAGCAGAGGGTGAAAACGGTCTTGTAGCGATGGATATTTTTCTTCTTGTTGGTGACGGCTCCCGCTTCGTGGAGGTCCACCACACTGTTGGTAAGCATCTCAGTGTGGATGCCGAGGTCCTTATGATTCGACAGAAATTTGGCTACGGCATTCGGTATGCTTCCGATGCCGAACTGCAAACACGCACCGTCCGGGACCATCTGTGCAATTTTCGTCCCGATGATTTCATCCTGTGGCGTGATGGGTTTGTCTTTGAGCTCAGCGAGCGGGGCGTGGTTTTCGACAATGGCATTTACTTCGGAAATGTGTATGAGGTTTTCCCCGAAGACACGCGGCATATTTTCGTTGACCTCGACGATGAGCATGTCGCAGTCTCGCGCAACAGTGGACGAGTAATCGCAACTTGTGCCAAGGCTAAAATAGCCATGCTTATCCATGGGTGATACGGTGATCATGAAGACATTCATATGATTGAAATCCGACCACATCGCCGGAAGCTGCCACAAATAGGAGGGCATGAAGTCGATCACTGCACTGGTTCCTGCTTCTTTGATGAGGTTCCTATCCAACTCACTCAAGAAATTGGAATGGAAGTGGAGACAATCGAGGAAATCGACACGAAAGAGCGGCCTTGCTCCTTCACTGGCGATCTGATAGTAAAGATGAAGTTCTTCAATTCCTCCAGCAGAGACATGTTGCGCAAGAGCTGCAAGAAGCGCAGGAGGATTGGAAGGTCCCAGGCCAAACGAGAGTTTTCCCTTTTTCGGGATTTGTGTTACTATCTCAAGTGGTGTAGTAAGCTTGTTCTTATAAGCATTTGAGAGATCGTCCATTTAACCTCCTTTCTCCGATAGGAACGAAATTCAGATTTGCTACTTCTCGAAAGCCAGACGAAGCGAACTCTGTCTGAGTGAACTGAACTCTTTCCTGAAAGAAGACGAATCTATTCTCCTTTGAAAACCGGCGGCCGTTTTTCAAAAAAAGCTTTGATACCCTCCTTCCCGGATGAGACGGGCGGTATCGGATCTCACCCTGGACAAACTGATCCTCCAGGAGGCAGTGAGGGGAAACTTCTAAGCCCGACCCGCCGCCGCCTAATTCTTTCATCTCCAGGCAGTCATGGGGGCAGTAAGGGACGCACTTGCCGCAGTGGAGACAGACGAATGGTTCCCCCGTAAGGTCCAGGTAAATGGCGTCCACCGGGCAGGCCCGGGCACAGTCGCCGCAGCGGATGCAGAGCTTCTGGCGCACAATGACGCCGCCGCCCCGGCGCTGGGAATAGGCCTCGGTGGGACAGGCCGCGGCGCAGGGGGCGGGGTTGCAGGCCAGGCAGGTGCGCGCCTCAAAGCCGGTGGAGAGGCCCCCGGACGATGCGACCCGGATGCCCGCCATGTCCCAGGACAGGCGTTGATGCACCAAACGGGCGCAGGCCAGCGAACAGGAATGGCAGCCGATGCACCGTTCCAGGCGCGGGGTGGTGAGAATTTTCATAGGCTTTTCCTCGGTAAAAAGTCAAGGCAGGAACCTTGCGGCCCTTGCCTTTGGATATTGGCGCCATCGATCAACTGTATGATGTCCCCCCATTAGGACCTCTTTTTCAGTTGGTCCGCCACCGACTGGATGGCCGCCTGCACCTTCTCCGGGTCTCCCAGGTAATAATGGCGAATGGGCTTGAGATCGTCCGTCAACTCATAGACCAGGGGAATGCCGGTGGGAATGTTCAGACTCACGATCTCTTCATCCGGCACCTCGTCCAGATACTTCACCAGGGCCCTCAGGCTGTTGCCATGGGCCGCGATGACCACCCGTTGGCTGCTTCTAACTACCGGGGCGATGGTTTCATGCCAGTAGGGCAGGAACCGGGCCACCACGTCTTTCAGACATTCGGTGAGCGGCAACTCTTCCTTCGGCACGCCGGTATAGCGCGGGTCTCGGCCGGGGTAATAAGGGTCATCCGGGGTGAGGGGGGGCGGGGGCACGTCGTAGCTGCGCCGCCAGATTTTCACCTGCTCCATGCCGTGCTTTTCCACCGTTTCGGTCTTGTTCAAGCCCTGCAGGCCGCCGTAGTGGCGCTCGTTGAGGCGCCAGCTGTGGTGCACCGGTATCCACATGAGATCCATCTCCTCCAAGCCCAACCACAGGGTCTTGATGGCCCGCTTGAGGACGCTGGTAAAGGCCACGTCGAAAATAAAGCCCTCCCGGGCTAAAACCCGGCCGGCCTCCTGGGCCTCGGCCGTACCCTTGTCCGACAGCCCCACGTCGATCCAGCCAGTGAAGCGGTTCTCTCTGTTCCATATGCTCTCGCCGTGGCGGAGCAGCACGAGCTTTCTCATAAGTCTGTATTCTCCTTATTCAGGGCGAATCCCCGAGGCGCGGGCCTTATGGCTGGCAAGCCGCATCCTCCGCTCCGCTCAAACGAGGTGCCGAGGCTGCCCGGTGATGGCCAGGACGCTGTTCCAATGCCAGCCCTCGGGGTCCAGTTTTTTCCGTTCCGACACCGCCAGAGAGATGGGCACGTGGGTACCTTGATGGTTCCAATTGCCTACCACCATATCAGTCTTTCCTGCCAGGCCCGCATGCACCGCATTTTGCCCCAGCAGCAGGCAAAAGGCCGAGTCCCGGGCATTGGCCTGCAGGCTCCGGATGGTATAGCTGGGATCGATGTACTTCAACTCCACCGGGCGGCCGGTTTGGCTGAAATGCGCCTTAATCCGGTCCCGCAGGAAAATCCCGATGTCGCCGTACCGGATATTGCCGGAGGCGTCCCGTTCGGCCGCCTCAGCCAAGAGGTCCTGCCCCGCCCCTTCAGCAGCCACAATGACGGCGTATCCTTTCCGCGTCAGCCTTTCGTCCAGGGCCTTAAAAAGGCCCTCCACCTTAAAGGGCACCTCCGGCACCAGGCAGAAATTCACCTGGCTGTTGGCCAACACCGCATACGCCGCGATAAAGCCGGAGTCCCGGCCCATCAATTTCACCAGGCCGACGCCGTTTCTGGCCCCCCGGGCCTCACAGTGGGCCGCGTTAATGGCCCGACGGGCCTCGGAGCCGGCGGTGTCGAAGCCGAAAGTTTGCTGGATGAACGAGATGTCGTTGTCAATGGTCTTGGGAATGCCGATCACGCTGATCTTTAAACCGCGCCGGGCGACCTCTCGGGCGATGGCCTGAGCGCCCCTGAGTGTCCCGTCCCCCCCGATGGCAAACAAGATGCCGATATTAAGGCGGTTCAGGGTGTCCACCATGTCGCCGATATCCTGGTTTCCCCGGGAAGAGCCCAGAATGGTGCCGCCCATTTCATGGATGGTACCCACCGACTCTGGGGTCAATTCCAGGGGGGTGTGATTGTACTTTGGACTGAGCCCCTCGTAGCCGTAGCGGAAGCCCAACACTTGGCTTACCTGATACTGCTGAAAGAGGGTCAGGACGATGGCCCGGATGACGTCGTTCAGTCCCGGGCATAAGCCCCCACAGGTAACGATGCCGCACTTAAGGTTGGCAGGGTCGAAGTAGATTTTCTCCCGGGGTCCGGCCTTTTCCAGGCAAGGAGGCTCTTTCCCCGCCTCAAGATAGCCCTTGATTGCCCTTAAGTCGGAATGGTAAAGCACGTGCTCCTCATCATTGACAAAGCGCACCCCGGTAATGGGTGAGGCGATCTGGCCTTCACCCAACCTCGAAACCGCAAAATTCAGGTCAATTTCTTTCATCTGGGTAACCTTCCTGGCCTGTAAATGATCCCATCTGGAAGAGCCTCTTTCTTTCCTTAGGTCACTTACCTCCTCCTGGGCCGGCTCCGGGCAAAGGTTTATGGCTGCAAAAACGGGTTGATAAACACCGCCGCTTGGCCCAGTTCCGCTTCGATCTCAAGAAGACGGTTGTACTTAGCGATTCGCTCGCTCCGGGATAGCGATCCGGTTTTGATCTGCCCACCGCCCATGGCTACGGCAAAATCTGCGATAAAGGTGTCCTCGGTTTCCCCGGAGCGATGGGAGATCACAAAGTTCCACCCGGCCTGCCGACAAAGAGAGATGGCCTCCATGGTTTCGGTCACAGTGCCAATCTGATTCACCTTCATGAGAACGGCATTGGAGGCCTTTTCCCGTATCCCTCGCTCGATGAACCGGGTATTGGTGACAAACAGGTCGTCTCCCACGAGTTGCACTTTTTGACCCAGGGTGCCGGTAAGTTCCACAAAACCCTGCCAGTCGTTCTCATCCAGGCCGTCTTCCAGGGAGACGATGGGATATTTGTCGATCCAGGACTGCCAGAAGGCGATCATCTCCGGTGTGGTCTTCCGCCCCTGGCCGGACTTGCTGAAGAGATAGGCGCCATCTTCCCAAAAGGAACTGGCGGCCGGGTCCAGGGCCAGGGCCACCTGGGCGCCGGGCTGGTAACCGGCCTGGGATATAGCCTCGAGGAGAATCTCAATGGCTTCCTCATTGCTTTTGAAATCAGGAGCGAAACCGCCCTCGTCACCCACCCCGGTGCTGAACCCGCGTTGGTGCAGGATTTTCTTTAAGGTGTGAAAAATTTCCGCGCCCCAGCGCAGGGCTTCGGCGAAGCTGGGGGCCCCCACCGGCATGATCATGAATTCCTGGAAATCCAGGCTGTTTTCGGCATGCTTGCCGCCATTGATGACATTCATCATGGGGACTGGCAACCGGACCGCTCCCGGCCCACCTAAATAGGCATAAAGGGGAAGCCCGGCATTGGCCGCGGCAACCCGAGCCACAGCCATGGAAACCCCCAGAATGGCGTTAGCTCCCAGCTTGTCCTTGTTGGGGGTCCCGTCCAGCCCGAGCATGAGCCGGTCGATATCCACTTGTCGGGTGGGGTCAAGGGCGATGAGGTG
>DASWLF010000031.1:0-21267 GCA_036396255.1 Desulfobaccales bacterium | reverse complement strand
CGGTTCTCCTGGCTGACGCTGCAAAGCTTTTACAAGCTCATCGCCCGGGAAGTGCCCCTGAAGAGCATCGGCGGCCCCATCCTGATAGCCCAGGTGGCGGGCAAACAGGCGGAATTGGGGGTGTCTTATCTGGTGCAGTTCATGGCGATCTTGAGCATCAACCTCTTTCTGCTGAACCTCTTGCCCATCCCCATTCTGGACGGCGGCCACCTGCTCTTCTTTACCGTGGAAGCCATCCGGGGAAAACCCCTGGAAGTCAAACACCGGGAAGTGGCCCAGGCCCTGGGGCTCATGATTATTCTGGCCTTGATGGTCCTGGTTTTCTACCAAGACATCGTCCGTCTGGTCAATCCGCAATATTAACACCCCCATGCTCATCCTGGCCCTGGATACCGCCACCGATAAGGGGAGCCTGGCCCTGATGGCGGCAGACCTGCTGCTGGGGGAACTGACCCTGCCGTCCCAGGGCACCTATCTGACGCGTCTGCTGCCCGGGGTGCAGGCCCTGCTCCGGGACACCGGCCGTGAGCTCTCCGACCTGGGCGCCATTGCCGTAAGCCGCGGCCCGGGAAACTTCACCGGATTGCGCATCGGGCTGGCCACCGCCAAGGTCCTGGCCTGGTCCCTGGGATGCCCCCTGGTGGCGGTTTCCACCCTGGAGGTCCTGGCGGCCCAATTTCCCTGCCAGGCCCAACCCATCGGGGTCCTCCTGGACGCCAAGAGAGGCGAGGTCTTTTGGGGCCTCTTCCAATGCCAGGATGATCAGCCGCAGGCGCTGGAGGGACCCTGCCGTTTGCCGGTGGCCGCCCTGCCCCCCCGGCTGCAGCCTCCCATGATGCTCACCGGCCCGGGACTCCAGGTCTATGGCGATTTTCTCCAGGACCTGATCCCGCCGGGAATTTCCCTGGCCCCGGCGGAGATGTGCTTTCCCCGGGCCGCCACCTTGGCCCGCCTGGCCCGTCGGTGCCTGGCGGCAGGCCGGACCGCGGCGCCGGAGGCGCTGGTGCCCACTTACTTGCGGCCGGCCCTGTGAAAAACGGAGGCGCCCCGGGCCCCTTGCATCATTGGTGCATTGACCACCGACCCATGCGGGGGCTCGGACTTGCCTGGCCGCCCGGATGGGAGGCGCCCCTGAGTGGATGCCGGCCGGGACCTGGCCTTAAGCCTCCTGCCGGGGAACCGCGGCTTCGCCCGGGCCCCGCCTAACGGGGCAATGGCCTTGACAGACAGTTATTTAAATGATAATATAAAAACTTAACTTATCAATATTACAGGCCTTTTATGCCTCGAGCTCCCATGCCGGCCGCGGATCTCCGGTCCCACCGCCACTACATCGACTCCTGCATCGCCCAGGCCCAAGAGCGGTTGGGGCATTGCGCCACCATGGCCGAAGTTGCTTCCCAAGAGCCCCTGGTCAACCGGTACCCCCGCCTGCAGGGCCTGGAAGAGCCCCGGCAAGTCCTGGTGCTGGCCGAAGACGGGCACTCCTCCCAGAGGCTGGCCCGGGCCCGGGCCGCGGTGGCCCAGGGCGAAATCCTGTTCGAACACGCCGCGGCCGGCGAAGGCACCCGGTTGATGCTGGGCCCCAAGTATTTTCTCAACCTGGCCCGGGAATTTACCGTGGCACGCATCGCCCACCTCTTGAGCGTGGAGGTGGGGGAGGTCGTATTGCCCGAGACCCTGGCCGGACAGCTGGAGTGTCCGCCCCAGGACCTGCTGCCCCTGGCCCTGGGCACCCGCCACCTGCTGCAGCTGGCCTTTGACCTGTCGAATCTGGCCCGGGACCTGGGAGAATCGCCCCGGGAGGTCCGGGGCCGCCAGCACCTGCTCCTGGTCATTGCCGCGGAAATGCTGGCCCATATCGAAAAAGAATTTTACCAGTGGCATTTCTTCGGCTTTGACCCCGGCCAGGTATTTTTCATGGTGCAGGAGGCCTTCCACGGGTTGAACCTGCAGGCCGGCAATTTTTTCTATGATGGGAAGAGCCCCCGCCGCCTCCACAACCACGGGCAGATGGTGATGCAGCAGACCATGGACCGGCAGCTTTTCACCCTGACCGGGGAGCACCCCCGGGAAAAGACCTACCATCCTCAAGGGGCGGTGGGCGACTGGCTTGAACAATTCACCAACAAAATCTCGTATAACATCGAGGACCTGGATTATTTGACGGGGTCCCTGGACCTGGCCTGCCTGGGGTTGGCCCTGGAGTTGGGGAACCAGGGCCACCACATGGTGATGGAAGTGGTGGCCAACAACCCCCTCAGGCCTCAGAAAGGCGGCATGCTGGCCTGGGACCCGGAGCTGGGCCGCGACGTGATGATCGAGAGCTTCCAGCTGGGGGAGATCCAGAACCAGGACATCAAGTACTTGAACCGGAATTTCAATCATTACCCCCGCCCCTGGGTGAGCTGGGACCGGGTGGGGGACCTGGGTCTGCCCATGCCCATGGCGGTGAAGGATGGGTTCCTCTATTTCCAGCCGGTTCAGGGTGACATCAATTTTCTGGTGGACACCGCCTTTTTCCGCCGCCTGGAAATGCGGCCCATCCGAAATTTAAAGAGCCCCGCAACCCTGCCCTTGGCGGTTAACCGCATGTCTGCCCAGGACCGCCAGCCGGGTTTCCGGGAATTTGTCCGGCGCTGCCGGGAAGGGAGCCTATGAGCCCGCCCCGTAAAATGTTCATCAATGCCGCGGACCCGGAGGAATTCCGGGTGGCCATCGTCGCCGAAGGCCAGCTGGATGAGTTCGCCTTGGAGACCACCTCCCGGGAGCATACCAAGGCCAATATTTACAAGGGCACGGTGGTGAACATCGAGCCCAGCCTGCAGGCCTCGTTCGTCAACTACGGCGGCGAGCGCCACGGGTTTTTGCCTATGTCCGAGGTGCACGCCGATTACTACCAGGAAAAGACCCAGGGCAAGGCCAAACCCCGGATCCAGCGGATGCTGCGCAAAGGCCAGGAGCTCATCGTCCAGGTCTACAAAGAAGAGTCCGCCACCAAGGGGGCCTATCTCAGCACCTACATCTCCCTGCCGGGCCGCAACCTGGTGCTGTTGCCCCGGCAGAGCCATCTGGGCATCTCCCGCAAGATCGAAAAGGAAGACGAACGCCAGCGCCTCAAGGAACTGGCCCAAAAATTGGGACTGCCGCCGGAGATGGGGCTCATCGTCCGCACCGCCGGGGAGGCGGGCAAGGTCCGGGACCTTGCCAAGGATTTGCATTTTCTCCTGAAGCTCTGGGAGGACCTCAAAAAGGCCGCGGCGGCCCAGAAAGCCCCTTGCCTCCTGCACCGGGACCTGGACCTGGTAACCCGCACCGTCCGGGACTACCTCACTGCGGATATCAAGACCATCCTGGTGGACGACAAGGAGGCCTACCAGCAGTTGCGCAGCTTCCTGCGGGTGGCCGCCCCCCGCCAGGAGCACGCCCTGAAACTATACACGGACAAGCTCCCCATCTTCTCCCGCTACCAGCTGGAAGACCAGCTGGACCGCATTTACGCGGAGCGGGTTCCCCTGAAATCCGGGGGCGGCATCGTCATCAACCCCACGGAGGCCCTGGTCTCCATTGACGTCAATTCCGGGCGCTTCACGTCCCAGCGGGAGCTGGAAGACACCGCCCTGAAGACCAATCTGGAGGCCGCCGAGGAAGTCGCCCGCCAGCTGCGCCTCCGGGACCTGGGCGGCCTGGTGGTCATCGACTTCATCGACATGAAGGATAAAAAGCACCAGAAGGAAGTGGAGCAGGCCCTGAAGCAAAGTCTGAAAAGGGACAAGGCCCGGGTGACGGTGGGGCACCTGTCCAAGTTCGGACTGCTGGAGCTTTCCCGCCAACGGCTGCGCTCCGCCGCCGAAATCAGCGCCTATACCCCCTGCCCCACCTGCCTCGGACGGGGCCGGGTAAAATCGGTGGGCACCGTGAGCCTCAGCCTGCTGCGGCAAATCTCCGTCCAGGCCGCCCAGAACCAGCTCCTGGAGGTGCGGGCCTACGTGCCCCTGGAAGTGAGCAACTTCCTGCTCAACAAAAAACGCCGGGAACTCCTGGACCTGGAAGAACTCTACAAGTTCAGGATCATTCTGACCGCCCGAGATGACCTGGGGCCCGAGGATATTCAGGTGGAGTATTTCAAACGGGAAGGTGCCGAACCCAAGCCGGTTGCCGAACCCAAACCGGCTCCGGAGAGCAAGGCCGCCCCCGAGGCCAAGCCTTCTTCTGAGACCAAACCGCCTCCAGGGGCAAAGAAGTCCGGCGAAGCCAGACGCCCCTCCCGGCCTCGGCGGAGATCTTCGAAATCGAAGCCTCCGGGCAAGCCGCCCGGGGAAGTCCCCGAAGCCGCGCCCCCCGCGGCGCCCGGCCCCGGCGAGCCCGAATCAGCCTAAAGGAGGAGCTCCATGCGCAGCAACTTGATGAAACTGGGACTGGAAAAATATCCCCACCGGTCCCTCCTCAAGGCCATGGGGCTGACCGACCGGGAGATCGACCAGCCCCTCATCGGGGTGGCCAATTCTTTCAACGAACTCATCCCTGGCCACATCCACCTGGACAAGATCACCCAGGCGGCCAAGGCCGGAGTGCGGATGGCGGGCGGCACCCCCCTGGAGTTCGGGGTCATCGGCGTCTGCGACGGCCTGGCCATGCACCACCAGGGGATGAAATATTCCCTGCCCTCCCGGGAGCTCATCGCCGACTCCATTGAAGTGATGGCCATGGCCCATCCCTTCGACGGCCTGGTCCTGGTGGCCAACTGCGACAAGATCATCCCCGGCATGCTCATGGCGGCGCTCCGGCTCAACATCCCCGCCATCCTGATTTCCGGCGGCCCCATGCTGGCCGGCCGCTACCAGGGCCGGGAGGTGGACCTCATCACCGTGTTCGAAGGCGTGGGCGCGGTGAAAGCCGGAAAAATCAGCGAGGCGGAGCTGAAAGACCTGGCCGAATGCGCCTGTCCCGGCTGCGGCTCCTGCGCCGGCATGTTCACCGCCAACTCCATGAACTGCCTGAGCGAGGCCTTAGGGATGGCCCTGCCCGGCAACGGCACCATCCCCGCGGTGCACGCGGCCCGTTTCCGGTTGGCCAAGGTGGCGGGCGAAAAAATCATGGAACTGGTGACCCGGCAGATATTGCCCCGGGACATCGCCACTTTGAGCGCCTTCAAGAACGCCATCGCGGTGGACATGGCCCTGGGCTGCTCCACCAATACCGTGCTCCACGTGCCGGCCATCGCCCGGGAAGCGGAGATCGACCTCGAGCTGAACCTGTTCAACGAGGTCTCCAACCGGACGCCTCACCTCTGCAGCATGAGCCCCGGCGGCCCCCATCACCTGGAGGACCTGGACCGGGCCGGGGGCGTCCCCGCGGTCATGAAAGTGCTGCTTAAAGCCGGCCTGGTGGACGGCTCGCCCCTGAGTGCCACCGGCAAGACGGTGGCCGACAATCTGGCCGCGGTCCAGGTGCTGGATGAAGAGGTCATCCGCCCCCTGACCCATCCCTACCATAAGCAAGGGGGCATCGCCATCCTCCGGGGCAACCTGGCCCCCGACGGCGGGGTGGTGAAACAGTCGGCGGTGGACCCCCGGATGCTGGTGAACGAAGGCCGCGCCCGGGTCTTCGAGGCCGAGGAGGAGGCCACCCGGGCCATCCTGGACGGCCGGATCAAGGCCGGCGACATCGTGGTCATCCGCTACGAGGGGCCCCGAGGCGGCCCCGGCATGCGGGAGATGCTCACCCCCACCTCCGCCATCGCCGGCATGGGCCTGGACAAGGAGGTGGCCTTACTCACGGACGGCCGCTTCAGCGGCGGCACCCGGGGCGCGGCCATCGGCCACATCTCGCCGGAGGCCGCCGAAGGCGGCCCCATCGCCCTGGTCCAGGAAGGAGACCGCATCAAAATCGACATCCCGGGCAAGACCCTGACCCTGCTGGTGGAGGAGGCGGAACTGGCCCGGCGCCGGGAGGCCTGGCGGCCGCCGGCACCCAGGATCAAACACGGCTACGCCGCCCGCTACAGCCGTATGGTGTCCTCCGGCAGCCAGGGCGCGGTGTGTAAATGAGGGGAGGGAAAAGGTTCGGAAGTTGATGGTGGCGCGGGCCTCCGGCCCCGCCATCCTACAAATCGAACGGACTGTATTAACCCAAAACCCGTAGGGCCGTGACTTATCACGCCCAGCCGTCTATTCAGGAACGAAAGCTGAAACCCATGCGGCCTTCAACTCACCGGTTCTTTTCCGTTCCTTTCCGGGTCAGGTCCATTTACCCCGGTTGTCAACCAACCGCCGACCCCAAGCGCCGCCGCTTGGCAATAACCCTGGAAAGCCCGCGAGGAAAACTAGAATCTTTGTTAATAAAAAGTTAAATGAAATAAATTACTTAACCTGTTTATGAACAAAGGTTGCTGCCCTTATTAATACAACTAAATTCATTCATATATTAGGAGAAAATGAAGATGCGCCTGACCATCGATCGGGAAACCTTGTTGAAGGGAGTGGGCCGGACCCTGGGAGTAGTGGACCGCCGCGGCACCATGCCGATTTTGGCCAATTTTCTCCTGCAAACCGATGAGAATCGGGTGCTGGTTTCCGCCACCGACCTGGAGGTGAGCTTCCGGGGTTTTTATCCCGCCCAGGTTCTGGAGCACGGAGCCCTGACGGTGCAGGCCCACTATTTCTTCAACCTGTTGAAGGAGCTGCCGGGGGAAACCATCGAGCTGACCGGCACCGATAAATCCAGCCTGAAAATCCAGGTGGGAGACTCCTATTATCAGTTGCACGGCCTGCCTGCGGACCAGTTTCCCCCGGTGCCGGAAATCACCGACCAGCATCTGGTGGAGGTGGAGTCCCACATGGTGAAGGAGATGATCGAAAAGACCATCTTTTCCGTCAGCGTCGACGACCTGCAGTACCATCTCTCCAGCATCTTCTGGGAGCGGGTGGAGACTGAAGGGGGCTTCCACCTGCGCCTCATCTCCACCGACGGCCACCGCCTCACCCTCATTGAACGGGCCCTGCCGGAAAGCCACCAGTTCGCCATCGAGAAAGGCATTCTCATCCCCCGGAAAGGCATGGCGGAAGTGATCCGTTTCCTGGCCGAGGAAGACAAGGTTTCTCTGGGGTTGGGCAAGCAGAGCCTGGCTCTGCGGGCCGATGACAAGTACCTCTTCATCCGCTTGCTCCTGGACAAGAAGTTCCCCGACTACCGCCGCATCATCCCCGAGAGCTTCGGCTTGCGCTTCGCCATCAACCGCCGGGAATTCTTCGACACCATCCGGCGCATCGCCCTGCTGTCCACCGAGCGCTTCAAGGGCATCATCTTGAAGCTGATGGCCGACGCGGTGGAAGTGAGTTTCACCAACCCGGAAGTGGGGGAAGGCCGGGAACGTCTACCCCTGTTCCTGGAGTCCGGCGACGCCTCCCTGCTCCCCATGGAGATCGGCTTCAACGCCCGTTATTTCCTGGAGCCCTTGAATGCCATGCAAAGCGATATGGCCATCCTGGAGGTCAACGAAAAAGACCGGCCCTGCCGCCTGCTGGACCAGGGGGACCCCCATTACTTCAGCATCATCATGCCCATGAGCCTGTAGAAGAAAGTTTCCGGTAAAAAAATAAAATCCGAAACTATTATTTGGCAGGTTGCATTGACGTAGGGTGGGCACGGCCCACCGTTGGCGCGGGCCTAAATATGGGACGAGCTATGGAAGATAAGAGAGTCCTAAAGCGCTTCGCTGAGCGGGTCGGTTATACCGAGGCGGAAATGGAGCAATTTGCCGCGGGAGATCCCCGGCTCCGGCAGATCAGCCGCCTGGCCCGGGCCGCAGCCCGCTATTCCATCCAGGCCGAGGTGGCGCGGGCCCGGAACTGCAATTCCGGCTATCAGGAGGGCGATAAATTTATCCTGGATGTGGACGGCAATTTCATCACCAAGTTCTGTCCCCCAAGACTGTGTGTTTACCTCATGTCGCAGTTGGTGGTGCCGGTGGCCCTCATCAACGAACGCCTGAGCGAAGGGCTGGACCCCAACCAGTTTCATTTCATGCACCAGGTCCGCTGCCTGGATGTGGGCGTCGAATGCGGCGGCTACGGCGAAGTGATGCTGCGGATTTCTGTAGTCCCCCGGGTTAAATGAGTAAGAAAGGGAAGCTTAAGTACTCAAATTTTTTCTTTCTTTTAACCGAAAACCGAAAACTTTCTGCCTATGGCCCGCATCGGCATTATTACCTGTTCTAATTGCACCCAGGAAAGCAACTGCGCTTCGGTGGTGTGCCTGGCGGATCTGCGCAAACGCCGGGGCTTCTTTGAGCAATATCCCCAAGATGAGCCCCTGGAGTTGATCGGCATCATCAATTGTGCCGGCTGTCCTACCCTGGCCGCGCCGGAAAAAATTCTTCAACGAGTCCGCGCCGTGGCCGAATTTAGGATAGATGTGCTGCACCTGTCATTTTGTATGGTGACCCTGTGTCCCTTTGTCAAAAAATATTCGGAATTGATAAAAGGCGCGTTTCCTGATATAAAAATATGTATGGGGACTCACCAGCCGGCGGATCGAAACCGCTTTCTCAGAGGGGTCAAAGAGCTTCTCTGCCAGACCCTGTCGCCTCCCCAAACCATGAGCGATATGATTAGAGGAACCATGAAAATCCCTGAAGAATGAAAGGGGATTGGATGGGAAGGGTTTATGATGCCTCTCCGGTCGCCAGGGCTGAAGGTCCAAGGGCCTTCGATGGCGGTGGCGACCCTGGACGGCATGAAAATACCGGTTTGTTTAAAGAACGAGGATGAGGCCCCGATAAACGGATTTTTCATCGAGGAGGAACCATAAGTTGCCGGACATCGACCTTGCCCCCGACCAGGCAGTACATGAATACGGCGCCGAAAAGATTCAGGTCCTCAAAGGCCTGGAGCCTGTGCGGGAGCGGCCGGCCATGTACATCGGCAATACCGCCCTGGAAGGGTTGCACCAACTGGTCTACGAGGTGGTGGACAACTCCGTCGACGAGGCCATGGCCGGGCATTGCAACGAAATCAAGGTCAAGGTCCACTCTGATAACAGCGTCACCGTGGAGGACAACGGCCGGGGCATCCCGGTGGAGGACCATCCCACCGAGAAGCTGCCCGCGGTGGAAGTGGTCATGACCCGGCTCCACGCCGGCGGCAAGTTCGACTCCGGGGCCTACAAGGTCTCCGGCGGCCTCCACGGGGTGGGCGTCTCGGTGGTCAACGCCCTGTCCGAGTATCTGGAGGTGGAGATCCGCCGGGACGCCAAGGTCTACCACCAGCGCTACGAGCGGGGGAAAACCGTAACCCCCCTGACCATCACTGGCAAGACCCGGCGCCGGGGCACCGTAGTCACCTTCAAGCCCGACTCGGAGATCTTCCCGGAGATCCATTTCAGCTATGATCTCCTGGCCCAGCGCCTGCGGGAGCTCTCCTTCCTGAACGGCGGGGTGCGCATCTTTTTGCAGGAGGAAGCCTCCGGCCGCAAGAACGAGTTTCTTTACGAAGGCGGCATCGTCTCCTTTGTGCAGTATTTGAACCGCAACAAAAATCCCATCCATCCCGATCCCGTTTACCTCTCCGGCGCCAGAAACGGCATGCAGCTGGAGATCGCGGTGCAGTACAACGATACTTACAACGAGCAGATTTTCTCCTTTGCCAACAACATCAACACCCGGGAAGGCGGCTCCCACTTGAGCGGCTTCAAGGCGGGGCTGACCCGGGCCATCAACCAGTACATGACAGCCAGCGACCTGCCCAAGCACCTCAAAAACAGCCACCTCCAGGGGGAAGACATCCGGGAGGGGCTCATCGCGGTCATCAGCGTCAAGCTCCCCCACCCGCAGTTCGAGGGCCAGACCAAGACCAAGCTGGGCAACAGCGAAGTCAAGGGCCTGGTGGAAAATCTGCTCTACGAGCACCTGCTGACCTACCTGGGAGAAAACCCCCACGTGGCCAGGCGCATCCTCACCAAGCTGTTGGAGGCGGCCCGGGCCCGGGAGGCGGCCCGCCGCGCCCGGGACCTGGTGCGCAAGAAAGGGGCCCTGGGGGACATGACCTTGCCGGGCAAGCTGGCCGACTGCCAGGAGCGGGACCCGTCCCGCCGGGAGATTTACCTGGTGGAGGGCGACTCCGCCGGCGGCTCCGCCAAGCAGGCCCGGGACCGGCGCTTCCAGGCCATCCTGCCCCTCAAGGGCAAAATCATCAACGTAGAGAAGGCCCGCTTCGAGAAGATGCTGGAAAACCAGGAAATCCGCACCCTGATCTCTTCCCTGGGGTCGGACCTTTCCAAGGATGAGCTCAATCTTGACGACCTGCGCTACCACAAGGTCATCATCATGACGGACGCGGACGTGGACGGGGCCCATATCCGCACCCTGCTCCTGACCTTCTTTTACCGCCAGCTGGCCCCCCTGGTGGAGGGCGGCTACCTGTACATCGCTCAGCCTCCTCTGTACCGTCTCACCCGGGGGACCGAAAAGACCTACCTGAAGGACGATGGGGAGTTCAAGAAATACCTGCTGCAGCGGGGCATCGAAAAAAAGCGCCTGCGCCTGGGGGCCAGCCGCACCCTGGAGGGGGCGCCCCTGGCCCAGACCCTGGAGCGGGTCATCGCTTATCAGGAGTACCTCAGCCGCTTCGAAAAACGGGGCCTGGCCCGGGAAATCATGCGGTTGATCCTGGACCAGGGGCTGATCTCCAAGGAAGGGCTGCGCCACCAGGACCGTTTGCAGGAGCTGATCCTCGCCCTGAATGGCAACGGCAAGTGGCTCGCCCGACTGGAGGCCGACGAAGAACATCAGTGCTGGGCCCTCATCCTCTCCACGGTGGGGCGCGAATTTGTGGAGATGCGCATCGACCGGGAACTGCTGGGGGGCAGCGACTTCCAGGCTTTGGTGCGGCTGGACCAGGCCCTGGCGGACTTCAAGACCCCGCCCCACCGCCTGGAGGGCAAAGACCGCCACTGGGACTTCGCCTCCCTGGAAGACCTGGTGGCCTTTATCCTGGAGGAAGGCCAGAAAGGCATCACCATCCAGCGCTTCAAAGGACTGGGGGAAATGAACCCCGACCAGCTCTGGGAGACCACCATGGACCCGGAAAAACGCACCCTGCTGAAGGTCAATATCGAGGACGCGGTGGCCGCGGACGAAATCTTCACCATCCTCATGGGCGACAAGGTGGAACCCCGCCGCGAATTTATTCAAAGCAATGTCCTTGAATTGAACGAACTCGATATCTAATTTCTAGAAAGGGCTTCAGGGAGGCTTGCCCCTTGACCCGGCCCCCAAACCCAAAACCGCAGCCACAGGAGGGACCATCATGCACCGCAAGGCCAGCTTCAGAATCTTTGTTACCCGTCGGGAAATGCTCTCCGTGGGCGATGTCCCGGATCACACCCTGATGCTCACCGAGATGGAAGGGGAGCCCATCGATTACACCCCGGGGGTGGCCGGGGAATTCGTCTCCCGCCGCAGCGTCGGCTTCCATGACCGCATCAAAGGCGATGGCCCCATGCATGGTTATGCCGCCACCATCTACCAGCACGGCGGCGTTTTCTCCCGCTTTCATGGAGAAAAGATGGGAGCGCTGACCAAGGGCAAATGGGAGGCTTACAAAGGCATCGGCAAGTTGAGCAACCTCAAGGGGGCCGGCACGTTTACCGTGAAGCCCGCCGACAAGCACGGCCAATTCATCCTGGAGATGGAAGGCGAATACGAATTGTAATAGCCTTGGTTGCCGCAGGCCTTGGCCCGGCGCCGCCAATGCCACTGGTGGCAGCCTGACCTGAAAAGTGGAGTGCTTCCCGGTTCTGTGGTCCCGAGTCGCCGCCGGCGGCTCTCTCTCAAGGCAAGGGCAAGAGATGCTTCGCCGCTTTCGGGGCTCAGAATGACGGCAATCGAGCCACCTGCTTCCCTCCCCCTTGAGGGGGGAGGGTCAGGGGGGGCGAAGAGATCATGGATAGAACCTGCACCCGGTGCGGCGGCGCCGTCGAGGCCTCCGAAGCCCGGGAGTACCTGGGGGAGGTCCTGTGCGAGGACTGTTATCTGGAGGCCATGAGCCCCATCCGGACCTGTGACCCCTGGGCGGTGCACACGGCCCGCAGCCTCAAGAATATCCCCGGGGGCCATTTCCTCACCCCGACTCAGCAGCAGCTCTATGACCTGGTGCAGGAAAAGCACGAAGTGTCGTTTCCCGAAGCCGCCGGGGCCCTGGGCCTCAAGGAAGCGGACCTGCGGCGGGAGTTCGCGGTGCTGCGCCACATGGAACTGCTCCGGGCCTGCAAACAGGATGACCGCATCCTCATAACCCGGTTTTGACTCCTGAGCCCACAGACCTGGACTATGCCCTGCTGCGGCGGGTGGCCCGGGGCGAGACCGCGGCCCTGGCCGAGCTCATCCGCCGCTACCAGGGCCGTCTTTACCAGGTAGCCTACCGTCTCTTGAAAGACCCTCTCGAGGCCGAAGACGCCTTACAAGAGGTCTTCCTCAAGGTCCATGAGCATGCCCACCGCTTTGAGCCCAGGGCTTCGGTGAGCGCCTGGCTCCACCGCATCACCGCCAACCACTGCCTGAACCTGCTCCGGGCGCGGCATCCCCAGGAATCCCTGGACCAGGAGGATGCGCCGACCCTGGCGGACTCCGGGGCCACCCCCCTGCAAGCCCTGGAGGAGCAGGAGCTGAGCCGGTGCCTGGAGGAATTGCTGGACGCCCTCCCGGAGAACCAGCGCCGGGCCCTGGTCCTGAAGCGCTTCGCCGGGCTCTCTTACCAGGAAATCGCCGCGCAGATGGACCTCAGCCCCCAGGCGGTGGATGGTCTGCTGAAACGGGCCCGCCAGTTCCTGAAAAAGGCCCTGCAGGATTACCTGGAGTAATTGCGGGGAGGGCCGGGGAAATTTTTCGTTTTTTCGTAAGGCTTCCCCCGCCCTCCCCGCAAACACACATCCCAGCCCCCTATATGGGTTTGGGGCCGGGCTTCAGGCAGGGGGTCGGGGCCACTTACGAAAAAGCTCCTGGTTTTGCGTCCCGGAAATATCTTATACCGAGTTGCGACCAATCGAATATTTTTCTTCCACCTTTTCTTGGTGGCACAGGCGTCTCGCCTGTGCGGCGCAGGCTAAAGCCTGCGGCTACAAAAACAACCATTTGAACGCAACCCGGTATTACAAAAGGTCACAGCCATAATTCCCCCTCCCCGGGTGGGAGGGGGTTGGGGGGAGGGGGTGTAGGGGCGGTTCGCGAACCGCCCCTACCAGATCACCCCCACCCTGACCCTCACCCATCAAGGGGGAGCGGAAAAAGCCGATTCTTTAAGGCAAGATATTTCTGAAACAAAACGATAGTGTCTTGTCTCGTAAATTATATGACAAATATTTCGACGCATTTTCCCAAGGACTTTTTTAAGTCCCCCTTTTCTAAAGGGGGATTTAGGGAGATTATCAAGGGGTTAATTATAATCCCTCCTATCCCCCTCCCTGAAAAAGCATTTTTTCAGAGGAGGTCTCATATTATGATGGCGTCATGAAGGTCCACGAACTGCTCACCCCGGAGAACGTCGTCCTAAACTTCGCGCCGCCGGCGGGGGAGACCCTCAAGGCGCTCATCGACCTGGCCTGGTCCCGGGCCCGGCCCCCGGTGGCGCCGGAGAGCTTCGAACAGGCGGAGCTGCACCTGCTACACGGCTACCTGGGGGAAGGTTTGGCCATCCTCCACAACCTCAGCGAGGCGGTGGAGCAGCCCCTTTTGCTGATGGCCATCTCCCCGGAGGGGGCGGAAGTGAACGGCCAGCGCCTCCACCTTCTGGCCGTGCTGCTCTCGCCCCTGAAGGAAAGCGGCAGTCATTTTCAGATTCTGGCCCGGCTCACCGCCCTGCTGCGCCACCGCAGGCTGCGGGCCGAACTGCTGGCCAAAGAAAGCGCCGCCGAGGTCCTGCGGGCCCTGAGGCTGCAGGAGGAGGCCGGCCATGAGAACTACTGGGTCCTGTCCCGCCAGGAGGTCCTGGAGGAGCTTGAGACCACGGAGCAGGGTCTCTCCCAGGAGGAAGCCGGCCGCAGGCTTTCCGAGACGGGCCCCAACCGCATCGAGCGGCTGCGCCGCCGGCCCCTCATCCTGCGTTTTGGGGCCAATTTCGTCAACCTTTTCGCTCTGCTGCTCTGGACCGCCTCCGGGTTCTCGTATCTCGCGGGCATGGTGCAGCTGGCCACGGCCATTCCTCTGGTCATTCTGATCAACGCGGTCTTCAGCTTCTGGCAGGAGTACCGGGCGGAGAAGGCCATCGAGGCCCTGGAGAAATTGCTGCCCTTCAAAAGCCGGCTGTACCGCGACGGGGAGATGCGGGAGGTGGACGTAGCCGACCTCGTCCCCGGGGATGTCATCCTCCTGGAAGCCGGGGACCAGATCCCCGCGGATGCAAGGCTTATCGAGGCCCATGACTTTCGGGTGGACAACAGCGCCCTCACCGGGGAGTCCCGCCCCGCCTACAAGCTTGACGAGCCGGTGGAAAACGGCCAGCAGTTTCTCTGGACCGAGATGCCCAATCTGGTCTTTGCCGGCACCGCGGCGCTCTCCGGCGCGGCCCGGGCCGTGGTCATCGCCACCGGCATGGACACCCAGCTGGGCAATATCGCTTCCCTGACCCAGCGGGTGGAAGAAAAGCCCAGTCCCCTGCAGCGGGAGTTGCAGCGGGTGGCCCGGGTGGTGGCGGCCGTGGCCTTTTCCATCGGCCTGGCCTTTTTCCTGGTGGGCCTCGTCACCGGCAAGCTCTCCCCGTTGGGCAGCCTCATCTTTGCCATTGGCATGATTGTGGCCTTCGTGCCCGAAGGGTTGCTGCCCACCCTCAGCCTGTCCCTGGCCCTGGCGGTGCAGCGCCTGGCCCGGAAGAACGCCCTGGTGAAAAAGCTCTCCGGGGTGGAGACCCTGGGGGCCGCCACGGTCATTTGCACCGACAAGACCGGCACCTTGACCACCAATGAGATTATGGTGGAAAGGGTCTGGCTGGACGGCGACCTCCTGGAGGTAACCGGCTACGGTCTGACCACGGCAGGACGGCTGGAGCTTAACGGGCAGCCCCTTTCCCGGGAAAAGGCCCAAAGCCCTCTGTTGGAACTGGCCGCCACCTGCGCGGCGCTCTGCAGCAATGCCTCCTTTACCGAGGCCGGGGACCGCGCCCTGGGGGACCCCACCGAGGCGGCCCTCCTGGTGCTGGCGGCCAAGGCCGGCAGAAAGGTGGAGGAAATCCGCCGGGCCCGCCCCCGGCTGCAGGTCTTCCCCTTCGAGTCGGTGCGCAAACGCATGAGCACCATCAATGCCTCCCCCGGGGGCGGCCGCGGCGCCTGGGTCAAAGGGGCCCCCGATACCCTGATCCCTTTGTGCAGCACCGTCACCGATTGGCAGGGCCACCGCCGCCCCCTCACGCCCCAGGACCGGGCCCTGCTGATCCAAACCTTAAACGACCTGGGCCAAAAGGGGCTCCGGCTTCTGGCCCTGGCCTGGAAAGAGGTGGGGCCGGCGGAGCTCAGCCAGTCGGAGGCCGAGCAAAACCTCAGCCTCCTGGCTCTTGCCGGGATGATGGACCCGCCCCGGCCGGAGGTGCCCCCGGCCATAGAGAAGTGCCAGGGGGCCGGCATCCGCATTGTCATGGTCACCGGGGATTTCGGGGGCACCGCCCGGGCCGTGGCCCTGGAGATCGGCATGAATCTTGACCCCCGGTTCCCCATCCTCACCGGGGAGATGGTCTCCCGCCTGTCCGAGGTCCAGCTCCGGCGCCTCCTGAAGCGGGAAGGGGACATGATCTTCGCCCGCACTTCGCCGGAAGAGAAGCTGCGCATCGTCACGACCCTCAGGAACCTGGGCCACACGGTGGCGGTCACCGGCGACGGGGTCAATGACGGCCCGGCCCTGAAGGCCGCGGACATCGGGGTGGCCATGGGGCGGCGGGGCACCGAGGTGAGCAAGGAGGCCGCGGCCATGGTGCTGGCGGATGATAACTTCGCCTCCATCGTGGCCGCCATCGAAGAAGGCCGGGCCGTCTACGCCAACATCAAGAAATTCATTACCTACATCTTTGCGTCCAACGTGGCGGAGGCGGTGCCCTTTATCCTCTTTGTCCTGACCGGGATTCCGCTCCCCTTGGGGATCATGCAGATTCTGGCGGTGGACCTGGGGGCCGACCTGCTGCCGGCTCTGGCCCTGGGGTCCGAGCCGCCGGAGCCGGGGATCATGGACCGGCCGCCCCGTTCCCGGAAGGCCCATCTCATCGACCTGGGGGTGGCCCGGCGCTTCGCCTTCCTGGGCCTGCTCACCGGGGCCGCGGGGATGGCCGCCTACTTCTTTGTGTACCTGTCAGCGGGCTGGCGTCCGGGCCTGGAGATGGCCGCGACCGGGCCCCTGTACCTGCGGGCCACCACCATGTGCTACGGCGGCATCATCATGGCGGCCGCGGGCAATGCCCTGGCCTTGCGCACCGAACGGGAGTCCCTCTTCCGGGTGGGCTTTTTCAAAAACCGCCTGCTCCTGGCCGGGCTGGCCGGCGTGGCAGCCATCCTCCTGGCCCTGAGTTACCTGCCTTTTTTGCAAAAAATCTTCCAGACCGCGCCCCTGGAAGGGAGAGATTTGCTGTTCCTGCTGATCTTCCCACCCCTGCAGGTGCTGGCGGCGGAGCTGAACAAGGCCTGGCTGCGGCGCGGCGCCGGGAGCACCAGGAAAGGATAGCCTATTGAGGGGGGAACCGGGGGAATCTGGCCCCCGCAAGGGCGGCCGGGGCAGACGGAATCGCCCCGCCTTCCCCGGCCAGGGGGTCCATGATGTGGGGGATTAAGGCAAGGCCGCGGCCCCCAAGACAGAAAAGAACCCTATTTCCCGGTGAGCTCCTGCACTTCTTTTTTGCCGTGCGCCATTTCCTGCACCTGCTCGGCGTCCAGGCGCAGCAGCAGGGCCTGGAATTCCCCCACGTGGGTCTTTTCCTCCTTGGCGATATCCAGCAGGACCACCTTGAGGTCCTTGTCGTTGGTCAGCGCCGCCATTTGCTCGTAGAGGTTGATGGCGTCCAGCTCGGCGATGATGGCCAGCCGGAGGATCTCCTTGTTCAGGTCCTTTTTGTCTACTTTGGTAAAATCCACGGGAATCTGTGCTAACATGTAATCCTCCAGGGGCCCCGGGGAAGGGCCGGTTAAGTTTGATCCTGTCGTGGAAATTAAGCACCCCACGCGGCCGCGTCAAGTAAACCGGGCCCCGGCCCGCTGGCCGGCAAGCCAAGCGGCGCCCCCGTGGGTCAGAGGCTTGATTTGTTAGACAAATTCCGGTAAAAATGGCGCCGCCCGCGCCGGTTTTAACCGATTTCGGTGTTTACTTAACTAAAGGATGTTTTCCTGGTGAGGAGAGTCTGAAGTGAAGATGACATGCCGGGAAGTGCAGGAGCGATTGTCGGCCTGGCTGGACGGCGAGCTGGCCCCGCCGGAGGGCGAGCTGATCGCGGCCCACCTGATGGGCTGCGCCGGCTGCCGCCGGGAGGTGGCGCAGCTCCGGGCCCTGGACGCCGCCCTGGCAGAGCTGGTGGCGCCGGTGCCGCCCCACCTGGCAGAAAAGGTGGTGGCCCGCCTTCAGGGTCGGCGGGGGCAGGGGCGCCGCCGCCCCTGGTGGCAGTCCCTGGCGATGGCGGCTTCCCTGGTCCTGGGCATGGTCCTGGGAGGCAGCATGGCCCGGGATTTCTATCCCCTGGCGCCGGAAAACGGCGGGGCCGAAGTCGCCAGCCTCCAGGATTTCCATGATTTTCCCCAGGGCTCCCTGGGCACCATCCTGGCGTCTTATCAGCCGGAAGAGGGTAACGGCACGTGAAGCGCAACTGGCTCCTGTATCTGGTAATTTTTTCCCTGGCCCTGAACCTGGGGACCATCGGCACCCTGGTGTACCTGCGCTATCAGGGACAGAAGCAGGCGGCAGCCCGGGGCGAACTGCCGCCCCTGCCCTTGCGGGAGCTGTGGAGCGCGCTGAACCTGGATACCGAGCAGCGGCAGGCCCTCCGGGGTCTGTTCCCGGACCATCGGCGCCAGGTCCGGGAACTGAGAGGGGCCTTGGCCCAAAAGCGACTGGAGCTCTTTGAGCTGCTCAAGGGCGAGGCTCCGCCGTGGAGTGCGATCCAGAACAAGGTCCGGGAGATCAGCGCCCTGCAGGGAAGCCTGGAAGAAGAGATGGTGCGGTTTCTCCTGGAGTTCAAGAAGCATTTGAAGCCGGGGCAGGATGCGGCGTTTTTAAACCTGGTGCAGACCCGCCTGGGGCGGGCCTGCGGCCCCATGGGGCCCCGGCGCGGGCCCCCGCATAAAGGTATGGGTCCCGGCATGGGTCCTCGAGGCCCCGGCGGCCCCGAAGGTCCTCCTGAATAAAAAACTATGGCAGGCTAACTATAAGGAGCGTAATGATGAAGAAATCGACCTGGCTGACGACTTGTTTGGCCCTGGCCCTGGCCGGGACCATGATTTTGGCGGTGCCCGTTTTTGCCCAGGGCCGCGGGGGCGGCCCCCAGGGCCAGGGGAACCAATGGGGCCAGGGGGGAGGCATGGGCCCTGGTCCGGGTGCTGCCAACTGCCCCAACTATCCCGGGTACCAGAATTGTCCTGTAAACCGCGGCGACAATACCCAGGCCCCCAGGGGCCGGCGGGGCATGCGGGGAGGGGGGCGCAACAATCAGGCCACTACCCAGACCACGCCCCCGGCAGTGACCCAATAAACGCAACCGCCGCCGACCGGCGGCGTTTCCATATAAAGAACGGGCAGGGCCGAGAGCCCTGCCCTTCACTCCCGTCCGCGGGCGCCTCAGACAGGCAATCGTCCCCCCTTCAAGTTGCCTGGAAACAAAGAATCCGGGGTTGGAGTCCCCTCCAACCCCGGTTTTTGTTAACGTGCTAGCAGCTGCTGCAGTCGGAGGGCGAAGAGCAGGAGCACCCCATCTGGGTGGGCTTATCGGTGATCCCCACCACCTTAATGGCGAACTCCAGGGTTTTCCCCGCCAGGGGGTGGTTAAAGTCCACCGTGAACTTGTCCGGGTCCAGGGCCAGCACCGTGCCGGACACGGGGCCATGGGGGCTGGAGAACCTGAGGACCTGCCCCACTTCGATAGCGTGGTCGCCCAGCATATCCTTGGGAAACTCCCGCTTGAGATCTTCCCGGTTTTCCCCGTACGCCTGGTCCGGGGTCAGAGTGAAGGTCTTTTCGCCGTTCACTTCCATGTCCATCACCGCGTCGTTGAAACCGGCAATGATGCCGCCGCCGCCCACCTGAAACTCGAGGGGACCGCGGCCGTCACTCCTGTCGAACACCGTGCCGTCTTCCAGGGTGCCGGTGTAATGCAGCTGGACGAAATCGCCATTTTTTACCTTGGTCATTACTTCTCCTTTGAGACGCGGGCGGCAGGCTGCCCGCCGCCTGCGTCAGGTTTGTCTTTTAGCCGAAGCTCGCGCCTCGCCTGCCCGCAGCAGGACCTTTGAGGCCCGACCGGAACCGGCCTCAAGGCTCTAAAGCTTCACCACATTCTGGGCCTGGGGGCCTTTGCGGCCTTCGACGACCTCGAACTCCACCTCCTGGCCTTCTTCCAGGGTGCGAAAGCCCTCGCCCTGGATGTTGCTGTGGTGTACGAAGACATCTGGGCCGTCTTCCTGGGAAATAAATCCATAGCCTTTGGAATCACTGAACCACTTTACCTTTCCTTTTACTCGCATTACCAACCTCCGATAAATTTCTCCCCCGCAAGGGGGAGCCAACCCAGGCAAAAAAATAAGGGGAACGACCAGTAAAGCGTTCCCCTCTTGGAAAAGCCTACAGGCCCCCGAATTAGCCTGGAATACTGTTAAATTTTATAAAATATCCGCGGCTTGTCAAATAGTTATCTGCCGTGGGGGGAGATTTATACCGGGTTGCGTTCAAATGGTTGTTTTTGTAGCCGCAGGCTTTAGCCTGCGCCGCACAGACGAGACGCCTGTACCACCAAGAAAAGTTAGAAGAAAAATATTCGATTGGTCGCAACTCGGTATTAGGGATTTTCTGGCGATTATCCGGGTCTGGGTGGGCCGCTGGGAAAACCCGGCGGCAGTGCCTGGGGATCGCCCCCACCTGCGGTGGTTGACAATTCCCGGGGAATTCCCCCAGCCGCAGGCCGTCTCCCCCTCTTTTGCGGCGTCTGGCGCCGCCCAAAAACTTATCCCCCCCCTTGAAATATCTAAACAGACCCCTATCTATAATTATTAGGTGCTCTGCACCGCGCCGGAGAAATCTAGAACCTGCAAAAGATGGGGAGAGAGATGCCATGACCCAATCAGCAACCGACCCATACTGGAAATGCAGCAATTGCAACTTCACCGTCCAAGCGGCCCGGCCGCCGGACCTCTGCCCCAGGTGCCGGGGGCAATGTGAGTTTAAGGATGTGAGCTGCTACCATCCGGAGTGTGGCGGCCCCGGAAATATTGATCCACAGCTGAAATAATCCGGCGCCACGTCCTGCTAACCTCAAGCTGGCTCACCGGGCATAACAAGGGGAACCGCCATCATGTCCGAACCGTTGCGGGTGACCCCCCAGGAAGTTTATCAAAAATTGCAATTGGCTGAACTTCTCCTGGTCTGTGCCTATGATGACGAGGAGAAATTCAGGAGGATGCGCTTAGAGGGCGCTATTTCACTAAAAGAGTTCCGGTCCCGACTCCCTGGGATTTCCAAGAACCAGGAAATCGTCTTCTATTGCGCCTGACCTAACGAAGGGAGCGCTGCCGGTCAGGCAGCCCAGTTACTGGAGCACGGGTACAAGAACGCCAAAGCCCTGGGCGGTGGCGTCGATGCCTGGAAAAGGGCGGGATACCCAATTATCGGCGCGCCGTCTACTTGAAAAGTGCCTTGCCCGCCTAGTGGTGCGGCAGACTAAAGCAATGGACAGGTGGCTGCGTCTGCCGGCACGCCTTAAGAAAAAGGAGGCCGAAAAATTTGACCTCCATCCGCGCAAATCATTGGCGGAAGTGCATGGGAATCGAACCCACCTACCGCCTTCCGCAGACGGCACACCGGATTTGAAGTCCGGGGGCCCCACCAGGAACCAGGCACTTCCAGATGTTAATCTAACATTTTTTCCTCCCGGGATGGGAGCAGTTTTTTCCAGGAACAGAGTTTAAGATTATCCCAACCAACTTCCAGGGCCGGGCCGCGTGTCGGCGCGGCCCGGTTCCGGCCCTGGGATGCGGCCATAGTATATATTTCGGCCCCTGGCCAAGATGGCTCGCTGGCAGCCGAAGTTTCTCATCCCGCCCGGG